>NZ_OU343032.1 GCF_910593725.1 Candidatus Vallotiella hemipterorum | reverse complement strand
AGTTCTGAGTAAATATAAATAAAAAGTGTTACTTCCTCTTATAAAAAAGTTAATATATACTTTTAATTATCGGTGGAGTTTAAGGTGGTAGCTAAAATAATTGCGGTGACCCAGCAAAAAGGGGGTGTTGGAAAAAGTACGATTGCAATGCATCTCGGTGCAGCATTCTACGAAAAAGAAAAAAAAGTTTTAGTTATTGATGCAGATGGGCAAAATACATTAGTTCACTGGTCTAATATTACTTGTGAAAAAACAGACATTCCGTTTCCAATAATAAACTTAGCAGAATCAGGAGAAAAAATTTATAAAGAAATAAAAAAATTTGTTAGTGATTACAACCTAATAATTGTAGATTGCCCACCATCAATTACAGAAAAAATCTCTAGCGTTGTACTTCTAGCGGCTAGTATTGCTGTTATACCAATATCATCATCTCCCGCTGATTATTGGTCAAGCATAGGCTTAATAAAGCTTATTCAGCAAGCACAGGTAATAAACAAAGCTTTAAAAGCTGTTTTTCTCCTTAATAAAACTGAAGAAAAACGAATGCTAACACGTGAATTAAAACAGTCACTCAAAGAAATTAGCCTGCCAGTTCTAAAAACTCAGATTCCTACCCGAGAGTGCTATAAGCAGGCAATGGCGCTGGGGCAAACAGTCTTACAAATGACAGACCGTAGTAGTAAGCTAGCAAGCGCCGAGATCAGAGCTTGTGCTAATGAAATCTCAGCACTTTTAAATAAATTTTCTATATAAAATTGTATGAAATCTACCCGCCTAGCCCGAGGTTTTCGAACACAGCTAGATATAACAACTAGCGAAAAAAAGACGTCTCTAGAGCGCTTTAATACAATAGATATATTAGTTAAACAGCAAAATAGCCTCGATATCTCTAAACTAATAGAAATTGATAATAGTCAGTCAAAGACTATTACTACGCATTCGAGCGAATCGGTAGCTTATTCTATGTGGTGTACTAAAGCTAAGTATACGCCAGGACAGATTATTCAATTACCATTGCAAGTAATTAAACTAAGTTCTTTTAATCCTCGTTATTTCTATTTAAAGTCGTCTATTCAAGAGCTTGCTATAAATATTGCAAAACAAGGTCAACAGCAAGCTATTCATGTTATTCCTGACCACGAAAATCCTGGTACATTTTTTTTAAGTGATGGTGGCCGCCGTATTAGGGCATTAAAAGAATCTAACCATAAAAGTGTAAAAGCAATTGTTGTAGATTTACCAATTGGTATTGAGAGCTATAAGCTTGGTTATGATTTAAATGTCCAAAGAGATTCGCAAACAGTCTTTGATAATGCTATTGTATGGCAAGGTTTTCTCGATAAACAGTATTTTAAAAGTCAACGTGAACTTGCTGAGATGCTTGGTATCGATGAATCAACGGTAGCCGTCGCATTAGGAATTGCGAAACTTCCAGAAATTATCATGCGGGAAATGCTAACTAGGCCTGATCGGTTCGGGTCTAATATGGCATACCAAATCGCTCGATTTAATTCAGAAAAAGGTATAAATGCCTCGCTTAAATTAATTAATAAAATTATTGCTAATGACCTTAGCACTAGACAAGTCGCTGATATTATTAAAAACAAAAAATTATTAAATAATGAGCTACAGCCATCTCGTCGGCAGCGTTATAAGCAACGACTGGAGATTAAAATAAATGGAACAATTTTAGGTGATTTAAAATCATATGGTAATGACCGACTTGAGTTAAAACTTAAAGGATTAATACCTAAAAAGCGTGAAGAATTATTAAAAAAAATTGAAAAACTGTTAATGCCAGAAATGTCGAATTCTAACAACTATGAAAGCAATATAACTGAAATATAATACCATTATATTCTATTAATAGTATTTATACTAACATGCTTATTCTGTAGCTTGTATATGATTTAATGTAAATGCAAGTAAATCACCATCCGTTGGCTCGCCCCATGTTTTTAGCACAAACCAATCAAGAAAAGCTGTCTCGGCAATCTTTGAAGAGACACTACGCTTTCGCCATTCGTCCCGCAAATGAATTCCCAAGCTTGGTAACGCTTCATCTTCAAATGACTTTCGAGTAAGAGCTTGCTCTGCGTTATTTTGTCTATTATAAAGCTCCCGAGCCTGCTTTCGACGATATGTAGCATATTCAGCTAATAACCGAGTCTTAGGATCTTTCCCTATAACAGGCTTCTTGATATAAGGCAATGTTTGAACTGCCTTAATCGCAGGTGCATAACCCTTTTTTAGTGCATCTTTAAATAGTGCTGCAGCACTACGTATTACAGGCAACGTTGTGCTACAAATACGCTGCTCTGTCATTTGAAGCGCAGCACGAATACGATTTTCTTCATTATCATTAAATATTATCTGAGCGTCTTTTAATGGAATACCAAGCCTCACTATACGGTCGATTAAGGTGCTATCAAGTACATTTCGATGTTGATCGATCGCTAGTATTGGTTGTTTACGCTCCGCCACTTGAAACTGAATTTCAGATATGCGCCGCCCCTCGCGATATTCAATTAATTCAATATTAATATTAGTTACCGCGTTTACTTCTGCAATAGCAGGACGAAGATAATCTCGCTTAAAATATTTATATTCACGCTTAGTATCATCACTGCCCTCGGAGTCAGGCGTCCCGGATAAAATAGGACGCCACCACTCCCAAGGCTCACGCATTGTAAGATGACTGGGATTAGTTAAGTAGCGCACACAGATCTCGTAAAGCGCTAGCCCAGCACTGCTACGTAATTGGCTTTGGAACTGTAAGCTTAGGCGAGCATACTGGACAGGGTCAAGAAGCTTTTTCTTAATCTTCGGAGCAAATGAAAACTCGACCCATACGCGTCGAGTAGTTATATCCTCAAAAATTTCAGCATCTGCAATTAATGTTGAAATGCCCCATTTACGCCCTGGTCTTTGGCTTGATGTTCCGGTGCTCCATTCAACCTGCACTGACACCATCCGGCGTAGATGTTCCTTAACTAAGGCTGTGTCATTAGAGTCAAATGAAGAGTTTTTAACAATCTCTGAAAGCAAAGCTCGGTAAGTATCACCCGACTCATCTGCCTTCTGCGCAACAGCTAATAACACATTAAACAACTTGCGAGTTAGCAAAGTAATCTTGCCACTCTTCGGCTGAATTGCAATAGCCTCAACAGCTTTTCGCAACTCTGCGGAGGTTTGGCTAACAACATCAGTTTTTTTCTTTGCAACGCGGGTTGCCATACGTTAAATCTAGTCAATGATTGACGAGAGAATACCCGTAATAGTGAGGACTGTCTATATTTAATACTCACCTGTTATTAGTGGAATAGTGCAACCATTATTTGCAAGAATAATACTCTCCCGCAAAACCTCACTTTTAACTTATTTATCAATTTATGTGTTAGTTAAAACCATTATTTTTATAAATAAATTTTTGAGGTTAAAAATAAGAAAGTTTGGAAGGAAATTATATTAAATAATTTTATTATAAATTAGTGATTAATTTATAATTACTAAGGATTATCTATAAAATATTCCACTAAGAGAGAAATAAATATTACTAATATTTATTTCTCTCTTACAAAAGCACCTTCTGTCCACTATTGGTAGTATAACGCGCAGAATTTTTTTACATTATAAAATTATATTTATATAAATTGTATGCGCGCTTTCCCATATACTATACTGTATAGTCCTGAAAAGGCTCACCTTTATTAAGTAAATTATATTAAAATCGCTTGTATCATATAGTTGTATACATATATTTCTGAAACTTATCTAGTGAAGAATAGGGGTAATAGCATTATAAAATATCGCCCTCTTTCCTCAAAAGGAGTACTAAAAAATTTACCTAAGCTGTATTTGCCTCCCGAAAATTCTCACCTAGTGAAATACCCGTTCTTATTTTTTAGAATATTTACACTGTAGTGCCAGCCAATAAACCGCAATTCTACTTGGAATGAACTGTAAAGTAATATCTTTTCCTGAATTAACTCACTTTTCGAAGAATTTTATCCCGAAAAAGCTCACCAAACCTTAAGTAAGCAGTAAAAAGCGATTTATTGGCTGACTACTAATTCCCGAAAAATCTCACTAACTTCTTTTTTCAGGAAGAAGGTAACGTTAAACCTTGTACTAGACCTGATTAATCTGTATATATTCCCGAATTTACTCACCTATAGTTATAAAACTGGGTTTATCTAACCCCGAATTCGCTCACCATAGTTCCCGCTATTCCTCACCTCCTCCCCTGAACTCCATCACTTTAATATCCCGTAGAATCTCACTGTAACTCCTGCAAACCTTCACGTTAACGCCCGGAAAGCCATGATGGATAAGGGTTCCAGCTAACGTTAACGTTTTTAAAGTAATTTTTATGTTTTTCAACTAACTTAATAAAGTTTATGAAAATAAATTATTTTTATTAAATAACAAAAATAATTATATTAATTAAGTACGTAAAAATACCTCGCATAAATAATGCTCCTTCTAAAATATAGAACTTAAAGAATGATTAAATATATAAAACCTATTACTAGGTAATATGCTGTGCTGCATTTTTTAAACCATCTATAAGATCATTAAAAATAAAAATTACTAATTTTTAAAAAATTAACATTGATTATACACTAAATTAGTTTACTTTTTTAAAAAAATTTTTTAAAAATTATCGACATTAATCATTTCAATGCATAGCATAATACAAAATTCTTTTTATATAAAATATATTCGCATAAAGTAATGCTTAAAGCAGAAAATTTTTTACAAGTGAATTACGTATGTTTTAAACGTTAAAGAATTGTGCTTAATAAGCCTTTTTAATATAACTTATGCTAGTGCTTTTATCTCTAAAATATTTAGATAACATAGTTGTATATCAAATATAAAATTCTATTTTAAATAGGATATTTTTTTAAAAATATTTTTATTAGAGCGTATATAGCTTAATTACAACTTTCTATTTTTAGTATAAAAATGACTACATACAAAATATTGTATAAAAGACTATTTTTCCTTAAAATTAAGAAAATAATATAATATTTATTATTTTTATTTATTAACATACAATACTTAAAAATAGCTAACAAGCATTATTAGCATACGAAGGTACTCACCGTTTATAAAAATAAACATTTCTAATATTAATATATTAGAAATGTAAGTTTATTCAATAAGTAAGACGAGAATTTAGTATAACTAAAGTTAAGATGAGTTATTTTTTGCAGGCTGTTTATTTATAACATTACCGTAGTTATAAATATATCTAGCGTTTGTTAATTAAGAATTATAGTATTAATATAGAATATAGGCGAGTTAATTCTCTGAATTTTAAAACTATCTAGTTAAACGAATTGTATGCGTGGTAAACGCAGCATAAATAATACTAGACAGGCTAGTGAGATAGCTTTATTTGGGTCAGGTACGCTATATCCCGTTTATAAAAAGTTATAGTATATATATAACTATGTTTAAAATTCATATATTACCTTTAGATAAATTTTTACTATAATAAAACTAATAATACTATATTAAATAGTATATTACTTCTACTGTACAGTTACAGGTGCGATTTATTCGGCCTCTAATGATTAGCAGCCAAATATAAAACAGACCTTATTTATTTTATAGCAGCAAAAAGCTGCTGTTTATATGCAGCATATTATGCTAATACATTGGCATAAAATTCTATTAATTTATCGACAGCCTTAATCCATTTTTATAAAAATCCTAAAATTAACTAGTTTATTTAACTTACTAGTTAATAAAGTTTATTCTTTACTAAATCAAAGGAGTTACTAGATTAACTGAATTATTTAAATAGCACGATTTTTTATTAATGTTTTAAAAAACTTTGCTCAGGTAGCGTATTAATAAAATTAATTATTTTATATAGCTGATAAATAGATACTGCAATTAATAATTAATAGTTATTACTACGCAAGTAGTAAGTGACTCTCTATTATAATATAGACTTAATCAATTAATAAATAAATGATTTTAAATATACAAATTATCGTATATAGAAGCAGACGAATAGCACTAAATATTCTAAAATATTAGATCATTATTTGACATGTATTCAATATATGGCATGCATAAAAGTTATGCTGTCAAGCAGTATAATATACGAGGCTTATTTTTTAATCATATTTAAATATTAGACTTATATCTAGAGTAGTAAAAAATATATTTTTATATTATCTAGTTTTTACAGAATTCTCTAAGAAAATACCTAGGTTTATTCTATTTTTAATAAATAATTACTCTCTTGTAGAGTCAGTATTTAACGTCTATTAAAAATAATCAATATTTAACTAAAAGTTTTAGAGACTACGATATTGGTTCTACTAATACTATATTCAAAGAGATGAAGTATTTTTTATTATGTATCGTAGTCTACGCTGAAGATGCGATAAAGTCTATTAAGTGTAATAACACTGCTATATTTATATATAAAATTTAGTTATATTTAGTAATTTTATTACCCTATAGATATAGTAATTTATTTTAAACGTTAAAAAGCGTATATATGTATAATACACTCTTATATAAAATAAGCATAGTAAAGATAAAAGTTTTATATTTTTAGTCTTATAAAGTTTTTAATTAACTAAAAAGTTATCTACATTATTCATAGAAACGCACGGGGTATTTTATACTAAATATTTTTAGCACTCTCTAAAGATAGATTCTAATTAAAATTTAGGATTTTTCGATGCAAGTTTTATATACTAAATAAAGAAATATTATTTAGTATATAAATTAATTTTTTATTTATATAGAGATATTTTACGTAAAAAAATAGCACATTATATATTTCTGCTAAAACAGCTTATCTTCTTGCGTGGATTTATATGTAAAGTCCTCATATATAATTACTCTGAACAGATATATTTAACTAAAATAGAATATTGTCGCATGCTCTACTAAAGATAGAGTACGCGTTAAGCAGATAAATAATCGTAAATATTTTTTATAAAAAATTTATCTCATATGAAGTCTGACGCTTTAATATGAGTAACAAGCTGTTAACTAGCAATTAACAATAACTATCATTCAGCTAAAGGTTAAATTTTAAGCCAGAGTATCTTATAAATACACCTCTATTTATTTTTTTATGTTAATTTATAGAAAAATGCACCATATAAAATGGTAAAAGTGATTTTTAGATATAATCTATTATATATTATTAATATTTATTTAAAAATAAATATCTTATGCTGTAACTTACTTGTTATATAAACGCTAGTTTAGTAGTATACAAGTGATCTCACCTAGATTAATTTTTGGTGTTTATTATAGTTTATATAAAACAAAAATAATATCGTATTTTATACGATGCTTAGTAAGTTAAGTTAAAATAACTAATTTTAACTATGCTGTGATAAAAGACTTTATAAAATATAAAAATATAAGTAGATATAAAGTTTAAATAATACCTAATTTTAGTTAGGAAAAAAGCGTAGTATTCTGCTGTAGAAGAAAATATAGTTTAACTATTTTTTATATCCTGATGAGACTATAAAATTATAGGGATGAAAGCGCATAAACAAGTAAACTGTTATATTATAACAAAATTTAAATTTTGTATAGCAATAATATATATTATACATGCTATGTTATATAAAATAGCTATATCAGTGAAGATTAATTTAGGCACATAAGAATAACTAGTTAAAGGTATTAGATTATTTAGCGGATAGTTTTAAAAAATAACTAGATATAATAATACATCTAGATCTCTAGTTATCTGTACTAGATACGCTACTGTTATATTGCGCTATAAAATTTAGATTACTTTGCTCTTATTATTAATTAATCTATGCTGATTACTGTTTATATAGGATTTATTGTAGGAGTTGTATTCAGTGCGGAAAGTTAAGGTAAATAATGTAGCGTTTTTGAAGAGGTAGCTTATATATAAGTAGATGCTAAAAATCAATAATATTTTCTAAAAAATATCCACTATTGCTAGCATGAGTAGAAATTTGACCACATTAGTAGCATATTGCATGCAATAACGCCACTTTTATAAAAAATATTAGCGCAGGTGCAAAAGCTGTATACTGGGTGTTGTTAACGCTGTATCAGTTTTTACTGATCAAGATTAGTATATAATACTTATACTTTTCAAGTAAAAGCAGATAAAAACTTACCTAAAATCAGGGGTAATGTCACCATATTTTATATTCTAAAAAACGCGAAAGTAGGCGGCATGTATACCAAAGATCATGCTGATTTCATCGCCTTAACCAAAAAGTGTCTATTTAGGCTTAGCGTTACGACGGGTCCGGTGCTATAAGCCGAATAACCAACCTGGAAGCTTCGTCTTCGTAATAAGCCGCTTAATAGCACGTTATGGATTAACCGTAGCTTGATATATGAGCGATGAGCCAAGTGTAATTTGTACTGCGACGACAACCTTGCTGCACTCCAACGGACGCTGGCCTAGTGACGTGGTATTGTGGCATGTTCAGGTTCCACTCACACCCTCTGCATGGAACCTTCTTCAGACATGGCTAACTGTTAATGAGCAGCGACAAGCATTGCGTTATCAACTCGATGCGGATCGTCTGCGCTTTGCTGCAACGCGTGCTGTTTTGCGAACACTGCTAGCTAGACATACTGGCGCTGTTCCGCTATCGCTGCGCTTTTCATTAGGGGCCTTCGGACGCCCAGAACTTGATGGCTACAGAGATACATTATCCTTTAACGTTACACATACGGGCCAGCATGCGTTAATTGCTCTCTCAGAGAGGCGTTGCGTTGGCATAGATATAGAGCATATCGAGCGCGTGATAGCTTGGCGGGCATTACTTAGAACGGTATGTACCGCTCCCGAGCAGCGGATGTTGCTCGGGAGCGGTCCGATGCATGGTTTTAAAGGTTTCTTACGGTGTTGGACGGCCAAGGAGGCTGTTCTAAAAGCGTTAGGTGTTGGTGTTAGATATGGACTTCAGAAGGTTTCAATAGATCTTTATGCCTATGATAGGCAACATATTAAAGCACCACTGAGCGATAAATGGAATAATATTCCTGAACTGCAGCTATATTGGATTGATGACCTCGTCAGCTACCTCGGCTGTATCGCGTTTGGACCGGCTGGCAGTGTCAATGCATATACGTCCAGCTAGTTCTGTTAATTGTGCACGAGAGTCATATACATACATAGTATTAAGCGCACTTTACTACGAATTAAGAGATTTCCAGCTTATTCTAATCATATTTAAATTGAATCTTGGACTAAATATATATTAACTTCGATGAAGTTATTTATGTTTTAAAATTTTATAAAAATATTGTTATAATTTTATGTATATTTTTGCTGCGATCCTATTAAAACTCGCTATTTTAGACATGATATAATATAATTATACTATATAGTATAAAAGCAAAATTTTGCATAACAAGTTAGATTAGATATTCTGCTTACTTAGAGTTTTTATTTCAATAAAATATAGGGCTCATACATATTTAGTATTGTAATGCTAAATATGTATATAAAAATGCAAGCTCAATTGCTAAGTCATTAGCTCAGAGTATTATTACTCACCAGGTTTAAATAGATCTGACCGCATAACACCTATTTTACATAACTAGTGTTATGCATTTAACAATACCAAATTAAGGGTATGCCTCTGCCGGAGCATAACTCAATTAATAATATGTATTATTCTGAAAATAAGTTCATATCAATTTATCGTTTTAGCGTTCTATTACTGTTTATATTAAGTAGAAAAAACTCAGACAAATTTATTATTTTTATATTTTTAAAGCGCATTATTTATTAAATAATAACGGTAAATAGATCTATATCAGATAATTTACTGCATCTATATTAATAATTTGTTCTTAGTAACTATTGAATATATTAAATACTTTACTGAAGTATTCGAATGCTGCAGCCACTAGTACAAAATATATTTGTATTGCGCGAACCTGAATGACATACTCTGAAGTTACTAGAATAGCTTGCTAAATAGAGCAATATTAATGTCTAATGCATTTAATGCTATATTGCAATGTCGATATTGCGTATCGTAGATATATAAAATTTCGCATCTACACTAATAATTTTTCTACTGGGTAGTTTTATTTTTTATCTACAAAAGCGTATAAATTATGTTTATCGCTATGGAGATCGTAGTAAGGGAAGGCGTCTTTGGTTAAAAAATTTTACGGGCAAGTATTGCATATTTTCTGAGTCTTATCATGTCGGCTTTTTATAGATTATTTTAGAGAGGTTTGGTTAGTTACGTATAGTATTACGGGCGTTATAAGCACTATACTCCCATTTCTAAGTAATAGTATTGACTACGATATTAGCTTGGCGCTAATATTTTAAAGCTAGGCAAGTAACTTTATGTTTTGGGTCAAATCGGCGTAACTAGTATTACAAGATATAACATAATTAGTTAGTATTTTTACTATAAAATATTATTAGCGTGAATTCGAATACCTTAATATCGGCTTACTAGCCAATACATGATTTTCTATAAACAGCAAAAAGTCCATCATCTACAGCTCTGTACTAGTTAGTACATATAGTTAGTACATAGGCAGGGATCTTGCTACATGCGAGATGTTAGTTGTAAAAACCGAGAGAGTTATCTTGTAAATAAATTTAGCATACGTCAGCTAAGATATATAAATAAAAAAGGACAAAATGACGTATTACTCTAACTTATCATAATATATTATATAAAATATAGTAAATTTTATTTATAAAAAATTATATAGCACTCGCTCAAGACTTTATTCACCTGAGCGATGTAAAGTATTTAATACTATATCTTTGAAATAACATTTCAGCTAGACTAGTTATTAAAACCTAGGAATTTACTTATTCGTATGTTATACTATTAACTATAATAAACAGAAGTGTTTGGGTGTCTGCATAATACGAATATAATCTTACTTAGTCTTGAGACTAAGTAAGATATAAATAATATTTTATATGTACTATGCTTCGTAAACGTGCATACCTAAATATATTATTAATGCCTTTAAAAAAACTAGCAATACAGCTCTTCTTTTGTATTGGTATACTTATTTTTATAGCAGAAATATTCTTAATATTGCTGCATAATTTCTACTATACTAATAGTATATCTATATTATGCATAGTAAACAAAAATGTATTGAGATTATCTTCTCTGCTTAGTTGACCATAGAGTTAACCATGCGCTTGTTATCGCTAAACTGTATAGCGCGCCCTTTAAATAAAGGGCTGAGCTTTGTATAGAAACTGGGTGATTAGTATATACGCTTTAGGATACTTTAGAATGCTGATATAACTTACCGTTAGATCGGATGTGCCGTTTGTATAAGTATTGCTTATAAGCACGATATCTCTAGATGCTATATGTGCACTTTACTACAGTAAAAAACTGGGTGAATTGTTAGTGGTTGACTTTAATCTAGACATTATAGTATTTTAGACGTAGTATTTATTTAGTGCGTATACAAAAAATTTTAGTAGCGTAACCGGAGGAACTAATCGCCCCATTTAATAGGTAACACTTTATTTGATGAGGAAGTTTCTAAGGCAAAATAGCTCCTACGAGGAGACTTTTCGGTACCGTAGGCGCTACTTTAATTTGCTTTCAGCACTTTGTATTTACTTGGCTATTTTGTAATTTTAGTACGCTTATTGATTTCAACGCACCTTATAATATCACATCTTCTGGAAAAAGGCGGTATGCAAATTTATATAAATTTAGCAGTATAGCCAGGCTTTTATTTTTTCTTCTAAGGGTGTCGAGGTATGCGGAGACTGTAGGAAAATTAAATAACTTATGGAGAATATTATATGAAACGACTAGCACTTTCGGCTATCTCTCTGGGTGTGCTCGCTACTGCAGCTTCAGCAGCCCACGCCCAAAGCGCGGTAACATTATATGGTACTATTGAGAAAAACGTAAACTTCTTCAACGAAGAAGGAAAAAATCAGTGGGCTACACCCGCCGGAACTACGCTTTCCGGAACCACGCTTTCCGGAGCCAAACCTACTGGAACTTCAACTGCTAACGCAAAAGGATCGTGCTGGGGATTAAGTGGTTCGGAAGATGTGGGCAGCAGTGTAAAGGCGATCTTCAAATTAGAAAATAGCTTTAATATAAACAATGGCTATTTTAGTCAGGGTAGTCAGGAATTTGGGCGTCAAGCTTACGTAGGGTTACAGCACGATGCGTACGGTACAGTAACGGTAGGTCGTCAGTATGTACCAGATACGGACCTCTTACACAAAATAACGGCTGGCAGCTACTTAGGCTCCGCGTTTGCAACTCCAGGTGATGTAGATAACTATAATAACAGTATCCGCGTTAATAACTCGATTAAGTACACTAGTCCGATGTGGTCTGGCCTACAGTTTGAAAGTTTATACGCGTTTGGTAATCAGGCGGGAACACTTGGTGGCCGCCGTTCCTGGGGCGCTGCGCTAGGGCGTACAAATGGTCCGGTTTCTATAGCTGCTAGCTATCAGCACTATAGCGGTGGTAAAATCACGAACGGTGTGCGTAATATCCCTGATACAACGATGCCTTCGACTAAAATAGCAACCGATTCAATATTTAATAGCCCAATTAATAGTGCTTATGCTTCGGCTTCATCGCTTAAAGTTGCTCGTGTTGCTAGTCAATATACTATAGGGCCAGTAAAGATCGGTACATCATATAGTAATGCTCAGTATATGGCGGATTCTGCTTCTTTATTTAAACAGACACAAAAGTATAATACTTGTAACGTATCCGCTATCTACCAGGCTACGCCTGCTTTGCTTACAGGAATAGGATACAGTTATACAAAAAGTTCAGGTAACTCATCTGCTAAGTATAACCAAGTTAGCTTAGGTGCTAACTATAGTTTATCTAAGCGGACTGACGTATACCTAATTGGTGCATGGCAAAAAGCTACTGGCCAGCAGAATAGTACAGGTGATAAAGCTCAAGCTTCAATTGGTTCGTGCGGTTTTTCTAGTACGAATAGTGGTGCACAAGGGTACGTTTCTCTAGGCCTTCGCCATAGGTTCTAATCAGGAATATCAAGTCCCATTTTAGTTAGAGTGCGCCAGTTTAATACGAAAAAAGCGCAGGTTAAACCTGCGCTTTTCAAGTTTTACTGTAAAATGCATAAAATAATATATTATTATTAATAGCTTTCTATCATGGAAAAAAATCTAATGGTATTAGATACATTTACTAAATAAAAAAATTTTAAATATCTTTTACTATAAAAAGTAAAAAAAATTCTTTACCTCAAAAATTGAATGTAATTTCACCAGAAAATAAAAATATATCAGAGTACTTCAGAAAATCTGGATACGACTACTTTATAAAATAAATATTTTCGTATCATACAAATATTTTGAAAATCTTCTGGATTTGATTAACTAAAAAAGTTACTTTTATACAAATATTTTGTTAAATACGTTATTTGAATATAAAGTATTAATTTTGAGCTAAGAAAAATTGTCTAAGTTACTATCTAGTAAAACTTTTGCTTACAGCTACACTGCATTTTTGCTGCTAGCTAGATTAGCTATCCTCTTATATTTTCTTAGTTTTCTAGTTAACAATATTATGCTTAAAATATAAAAGATTATGCTTTTTGACACTGAAATATTTCTTGATAATATATCAAAATATAATATTAATTAACGAGTGATAAATAAAATCCATTTGACTATACTATTCATAGTACAAGAGTAAGTTACATTATAGTCAGCTCAAGTTAAAAAATATTGATATGAAATTTTAGATAGATAGTAATATTTCAATAAAAAATCACTTGAAAGCAAAAAATATTAAATGATATATTTAAGTTAATAATCTTGTCTAAATCACTATTTTTGTTACTATAAATAATATAACGTATTATGAAGGTTCACATAAAAATGTATTAAATAGGCGAGAAAGATTCTACAAAGTAAGATAAATATTCCGTATTAGCCTATAGCTAGAGCCGAGGCAATGTGTTATCAGCCAAGCTATTTATAGGCGGCGTAGCTAAGAGTCTATTATTATGTATAGCGTAAAAATATATAAAACCTAAACACAGTTGTTCTGGCAGAATTCGATGATTTTAAGTTATTTCTATGTATCGCAGATGATTATGAACTTAATGGCGCTACTCAATTCTAACCTAGAGGAGATATCTATAGTAGCTAACACAGCGTCTAAACAATTTTTTAGAATAATAAAAGTGCAATTTATGCACTTTTAAGTAATGCTTGGTTTTTATTACCTGGTTAGCCAAAGCTACTAAAGCTGATAAAGTTTCTAAGCCGGCATAAAAGAGCGATTAATCAGTTATAATATTACGTCTATCTGTTATGAGATACATGCTTTAACCCTTTTAAAAAGGGGGTGTAATTTTATTTGAGGCACCAAGAGTAATAATTAATTATTTTGTCAAAATTTTAATTTTAGCTATTTTTAACCCGTCTATCTATGGGGGGGGGGGCTCTAAGCTCCATATCTTACTAAGAATTACATAATTCTTATACATAAATTCTTGAAGGAGGCATATGCCGCACGACATCACCCTTATCACTCTAATCGCAACTGGGCTAGGGCTCGCGATGATCCTTGGGTATGCCGTATCGTGGCTGAGGATGCCTCCACTAGTTGGCTATTTACTAGCAGGGGTGCTGTGTGGACCTGGAACGCCGGGTTTTGTTGGTGATCTAGCGCTCGCTAGCCAGCTTGCTGAGATTGGTGTAATGCTATTAATGTTTGGTGTCGGACTGCATTTTTCGCTAGATGACTTGCTTGCGGTCAAGCGTATTGCTATGCCTGGTGCAATCGTCCAGATTGTAGTAGCAACAGCACTTGGTATGAGTACAGCAATATGGTGGGGGTGGCCAATAGGTGTATCGCTTGTTTTTGGGTTAGCGCTTTCCGTAGCTAGTACGGTCGTATTACTGCGCGCACTAGAGGATAGAAGCCAGATTGATTCAGCTAATGGTCGTATTGCAGTTGGTTGGCTAGTTGTTGAAGACCTTGTTATGGTGCTTGTTTTGGTGTTACTTCCACCATTATCCGGGCTGCTTGGCGGCTCTCCAAATAGCAATATTTTAACTAAAGTATACGCTGCTACGCCACAGTCTAATCTATGGATAATGGTTGGCGTAACGTTTGCAAAGGTTTCTGCTTTTATTATACTAATGCTTGTAGTTGGCCGTCGTGTATTCCCGCGCTTATTGTTTTTAGTCGCCCGAACTGGTTCACGTGAGCTATTCACGCTATGTGTAGTGGCCGCTGCAGTCGGTATAGCGTACGGCTCAACGCGTCTTTTTGACGTGTCATTTGCGCTAGGCGCATTCTTCGCCGGTATGATGATGCATGAGTCCGAGTTTAGCCATCGCGCCGCAGCTGAAACTTTGCCTTTGCGCGATGCGTTTTCGGTACTGTTTTTTGTGTCAGTTGGTATGCTGTTTGATCCCCATGTATTGATTAGCGCACCGTTGCATGTGCTCGGTGTAGTAGCAATTATTATGGTTGGAAAAACATTAGCAGCTATAGCGCTAGTACTTGCCTTTCGATATCCATTAAATAGCGCTCTAACCGTTGGTGCAAGTCTTGCGCAAATCGGTGAGTTCTCGTTCATTCTAGCTGGACTCGGGGTATCTCTCGGCTTGCTGCCAAAAGAAGGGCTAGATTTAATCCTAGCTGGCTCGCTGATTTCTATCGCGTTCAATTCACTTGTATTTGCTGCAATAGAGCCAGCCCAAACATGGATCCGGAGTCGTTCTAGCTTAGCACGACAGATGGAGTGCCGAGAGGATCCTCTGGCGGCACTGCCAATGACGGTGCCGCAAGCTCATCTAACTGGCCAGGTTGTAATCGTCGGTTATAGCCGCGTCGGATTCCGTATCGGGGAAATACTATCCGCACATCAGATTGCGTATGTAGTAGCTGAGCAGCATCGCGATATCGTCGAGAAGTTACGCACTGAGCAAAAGCCTGCTGTATGTGGCGATGCATCCGATCCGATGGTACTGGTTCAAGCGCATATTGCTCGCGCTGGGATATTAGTAGTAACATTATCGGATACATTTAATATTCGTAAAATCGTTGATACTGCCCGCATAATAAACCCCTCTATTGAGGCTGTGTTATGCGCTGATAATAATGACGAAGCCGCGCTTCTCGAATCAGAGAAAGTTGGTACAGTATTTGTTGGGGATAGTGAGTTAGCGCGCGGCATAACCTCGTATATTTTATCTAGGATGACAGGCGCTGTAACCAGTAATACTCCCAAAACAAACGTATCTAAACATTTAGAATAACTTAGATTGTAATCATACACTTAAGCGGCCATAAGCCTTTTCGAGATATGCTATCTTTACTAAATATAAAGACAGTGATTCCCAGAAACTGCTGATAAACCTATGCTGAAATTAGCACTAAGTTTATCTAATTCTATAGAGAGCAGATAATATGTCCGATTAGCATTATCATAGTTTATCGAGTTAAGGTACACTGCTATAGTTTAATAATCCCTGCTAAGAGTCGCATTTTATAATGTATGCGTATTGCATCACAGGCGGCGAGTGTGTTGTACATCAGAAAATACGCCCCGTATATTAAAAGTGGAATTCTAATTCCTATGGTCTACAAGATCCTACTTTAGAGGTAACTAATTTAAAGACATATTGTTCACTAATCTGTTGATTAACACAGTATAAAAATAACAGCTATTAGTATAGCTGTTACTAATAAATTAAAAAATCATTTTAAATAAAGCAGTAAATATCTAAATTAATAAAATAAATTGCAATTCTTAATCAGGCTTCTTAGGTAAGATTAAATAAGTAAAAATAACTAATTAGTCAATAGCTTTCCTACCTAAAGCCATTAATAGAGGACTTTAATACTGACTTTCTAATTATATTATTAATAATTTTAATTACGCTAAAAGCGTAGTAAAGCTCTATAAAAATATCGCCGCTTAGAACGATACATAGCTTATATAGTTATATGCTCTCTCTTCAATAGAGAGTCCACAGTATCGCTATTGATATGATTGATCTGGCTTTTTAAGTAGTTTATGAGATAGAGTAGTATAACTATATCGATATATTTATTTGTATTTAATAAGCTTATTAGTAAACCATATAATTTTTCGTGTCTAGGTAAAATTTTGCACAATAATATTGTGGAAATAAGGTATGCTATTTTTTAGGGATTTTAGGATATTAATATTCTATGTTTATTCATGCCGACGAATCAGTAGATATCGGCGATATCTATCTATAAAGCATTGATTGACCAAGCATATAAACTGCTAATTACCGATGTGCGCGTGAGCGCTTTGAGCAAGCTGCCGTAATCATAGCGCGGCATCCGAAGCGTGTAGTCATTGCACCGAGAATTATGGTTACGCTGTATAGGAGATTAGATTGGTGGACTGTGCCGATAATGCTCGTAGAAATTGCGCTACTGATACGCTGGTTTCTATTTCACCTGTCGACAGTTGCATACTAGGCTCACCCTGTGATCGTACCGATGCTTGTACTACAGGCTAAGCGACCATGCGCTCGTAATCTTAGGGGAATTAGTATCGATAAGATTTTGATCAGCTTGCCATGTAATGTCAGCAGGCCAATATCAAGGGATGAGTATAAAATTCGGGGATGGTTTTTGTTTTTCTCGGCCATTAATGTAATAATACAGAAGCTTAATCCGTATTTCCTTAAAAAATTTAGACAGAACGCTATTAACACTGCGATATAATTTGTAGAAGATCAACTAAATGGAGAAGGGGGTCTAGGCGGGATCTTCTTGGTTATGATTAGCTCAGTCTTAATGTACAATGTACTTGGCTATTCGCTGAAGCAGCTGAATCGCGCTATTGCGCGTAAGTCAATTAATAAGTTTCTAGCGGTAATCCACGATGATAAAGCCTACTGTCAGCCTTATCTTTAACCCGTTCCGTGATATCCGCGTTAACGACGCTTACGCTTTCTAGCGACTGGTAAGCCGCACCACGGCGCTATCGCGCATGCCGAAAAAGGCTTGTGACTAGTTATTACCCCTATAGATTTTATATACACAAGGTGATTAGCTTTCTCGTCACGCAAACGTGCGACATAGTGGTTAGCAGTTCCAATTTAAGAGCCTCTATATCTAGACGTTGATGATACGGCGGTGGTCGCAATAGCAATAGACCGCATTGAGAAGTTGCAGGTTCAAAATTGCTACCATATTGAGGTTAATCCGAGCCTATGAGTGTGGATTATTAGCATGCAAAGCCATAATGGTAGCTGTGGAGAAATGGAGATAGCAATAAGCTTAGCTATCTTAATCATAAATAATCGACAGGTAGTCTGTTACAGACCACATAAGCGCTTCTAAGACTAATAGTAGCCAGCTGCGAACGCGAGGAAGAAGTCGCAAGAAGTATTTAATACTTACTTAATACCTAAAATAATAAAGGATTATAGGACGATGCACTATTTACCGAAATCGGATTTCCTTGCGCTTTTTACTTACGTTATAACAGATACTGTAAATTTTTTCCGCTGTTAGCGCTTGCACGTTATCGCAATCTTATTGCGTACGACGAATAGGCCATAGATTCTGGATTTAAGTGTTACACGGTAGTTTTTATCACTAGGTCTTCCTTAGGCTATGCCACCTCAAAATGTCGTACTACTAGTTCTAGGCTAAGTATGATTAGCAGTTCAGACCAGCATTATCCTATGCTATTATTTTTTTGCAGGGTCAGATTGCTTAATTCTATTTTTGTTCTGCGAGTAAAACTACGCTAAGACAATATTAATAAGTCGATTACTAGCTCGTGTTTTGTCGTACTCATACGTGCCACATACCCAAGTTCTACATAGAGACACAAGCATAAGAGCCTTTATTATATAAATATGGAGTTAATAATCCTCGTTAGACAAGTTGCTCACAAGAGATAACTACCTAATCTTTTTAGGGAAGCTAGTTAAAAGACTAATAGCGCTAAGTGCTACTTGCAGCTAAATAATACTGTATCAATAAATATTGATACAGTATATAAGTACGAATGTATTATTCGAGTTCGGTTAAAATCTAGATATACGCAAACCTTACAGGTGTATATCCAGAAATATACTGGCAGTAATAATTAGGTGGATATAAATAGTAAGCAGCTCTGCTTAATCAGTTTCTTGGCTCTCAGCATATTACATGGCAATACATTTAATTTACTAAATAAATACACAGAGTGTATTTCCTAACCATGGGTCGTATAATATATTGATAGATTTGTAGCGACTTTAAAGAGAATTAATTAATTCGGGTTCATGATTTTGTTATATATAACCATAAAGTTATAGGATTTTCTTAAAGAAGCTGGGATACTAAATAAACATGCTCTATTTTTTAAACTTAGCCCATCAAAAAATCTTGATTAAAATTAGTAAGATATAGTATATATACTAAATGCTAGTTTTAACAATGATTCGTTATTAGCAAATAATATTATCTATTGATAATAGGGCGCAGTAAGTTGTATTAATAGCTATTATGCCACTTAAAACTTAGATTTCACTAATGTAGGTAGATATTTTCTAGAAAAATTCAGGAATTTATGTATAAAAATCTACAGTGATCTTAGTTTCAGATGTATTGTGCGGATGCACTCTTTTTAAGTCTTAATACTGATGGTTAAATATTTATCAAGTATTGTATTGGACATGTAGCGCAGCACTTTACGTAATAAATATACTAAGATCTATACATAAATCATATAGAAATCTAGCTGGAGATAGAAAAAACCAGACGCGCACTGTAAAAAAATTAATTAACGCATTCTATATTAATAAATATTAGCTAAAAAATAGGACTGTAGCTACAGTACATTGTACTTATTTTAAATATAAATAGACTATTTATCTGAATTTTAGCTTCTGATATTAAATATATTTTAAAAATCTGGTAAACAGTTTTTATATTATTAAATTAATGAATTCCACGTATGTATGTGTGATAAACGTGATATTAAGGTAAATATTAATAGCCGAACTACCTTGCTTTGTTGTGCGCTGTATTTTTATACAGTTCAGCATTTACAAGATAAAAACTAACGGAGATAGTTATGGAGGCTCAATATATTCTGGCCCTAGATCAGGGTACCTCTAGCTCGCGTGCAATCGTTTTTAATCGCAGAGGCGGGATTGTATCTACTGCTCAAAAAGAATTTCTCCAGATCTATCCCCAACCTGGCTGGGTTGAGCAGGATCCACAGGAAATCTGGTCAACCCAGGCTGGGGTTGCTGTCGAGGCCATAGTCCGTGCTGGACTCAATGGTGGATCGATTTATGCATTAGGCATCGCAAATCAGCGTGAGACGACAATTGTATGGGATCGTAATACTGGATTGCCGATTTATAATGCTATTGTCTGGCAAGACCGACGAACAGCTAATTTTTGCGATGAGCTTAAAGCGCGCGGTATTGAAAGTAATGTACGCGCAAAGACTGGATTGCCGATCGATGCTTATTTCTCTGCTACGAAAATCCGATGGATTTTGGATAATGTCGACGGTGCTCGGATACGTGCAAAACAGGGTAGGTTCGCTTTCGGTACGGTTGATAGTTGGCTGATCTGGAATTTTACCCGTCACAGCATGCATGCAACTGATGTAACTAATGCATCCCGTACGATGCTGTTTAATATTCATACGTTAGATTGGGATGACGAACTTCTGGAAGAACTAGAAATTCCGCGCAGTATGATGCCTCAGGTTATGCCGTCCTCGGTGCTATTCGATGTTACTAAAACCACCGTATTTGCATCGCAGATCCCAATTTCTGGTGTGGCGGGCGACCAGCATGCCGCGCTGTTTGGGCAAATGTGTACTACGCCTGGTATGGTTAAAAATACGTATGGTACAGGTTGTTTCCTGGTAATGAACACCGGTGATAAGCCGATTGAGTCTCATAACAATCTCATAACAACCATTGCATGGCAAATCGATAGAAAAATAACTTATGCGCTAGAAGGCAGCATTTTTATCGGTGGTGCTGTAGTGCAATGGCTACGAGATGGGCTTAGAATTATCAACAAAGCAGCTGATATAGAAGGGCTGGCTAATTCTGTGCCACACAGCGATGGTGTGTTTCTAGTACCAGCTTTTGCTGGTCTAGGTGCGCCATATTGGAATCCACATGCGCGCGGCACATTGTTTGGTGCTACGCAAAGTACTAGTTCTGCGCATATTGCTCGCGCTGCATTAGATAGCATTGCTTATCAATCGTTTGATGTGATTAAGGCAATGGAGGCTGATGCAGGCCAGCTCATTACTGAGCTACGTGTTGATGGAGGCGCAGTCGCGAATAATTTATTAATGCAATTCCAGTCGGATCTCCTTGGAGTAGACGTAATCCGACCTTGTATATCTGAAACTACAGCACTTGGCGCCGCCTATCTTGCGGGGTTAGCAGCTGGATACTGGGATAGTATCGACGAAGTTCAAAATCAATGGAGATTAGACCGGCGCTTCACCCCAGAGCTAAAGTCGGAAGAGGTCGCCCGGTATAGAGCCGGATGGCATCGCGCAGTATCAGCTGCGATAATGTGGGCTCAGCCTAATTAGAAATAATGGAAAATTATGCACACAGATGCTTTAATTGCCGAATTAATTGGCACTACTTTGTTAGTATCGCTTTGCGACGGGGTCGTTGCTAATCTGCTTCTAGGCCGCACGAAAGGATATAACGGCGGTTTAATTGTTATTACAGCGGGGTAGTCAATGGCTGTATTCGTAGGTGTCCTTTGCTCATCTACTTATAGCGGCGCACACCTAAATCCAGTTATATCTGTAGCGCTTGCTATTGCTGGTAAGTTCGCCTGGACTAAAGTACATCGTATGTAGCCGCACAAATGCTCGGGCTTGGTGCGTTTTTAGTTTGGCTTATATATCGTAAGCATTTTAAGTTAACGGATTGCCCAAACACGAAACTTTCAGTATTTTGTACGCGCTCGACAATTCACAATACGCTAGACAATCTGACATCAGAAATTATTGCTACTTTTGTGCTTGTATATGCAGCTCTACATATAGTAATGCCATCTGTAGAACTAGGTGCCATTAATGCACGACCTATTGCATTAGTGGTTTTAGGTATTGGTTTATCGCTCGGCGGTACGACTGGTTATGCTATAAACCCAGCTCGGGATCTCAGCCTCCGGATTATGCATGCACTTTTGCCTATACCTGGTAAACGAGATAGCGAATGGAGCTACGCGTGGGTGCCGGTTTTAGGATCATTTATTGGTGGCATGCTGGCAGCAAAGCTTTTTATATATCATGGGTATATTAGGTAACTAAATATAAAATATATTAAATAATATATTTTACGTACTTTACGTAATATGATAGATGACTAATTCTAATATACCCACGTTTACTGATCCGAAGTACTTCTAGAAAGTATTGCGGATCAGTAACTCCACTAGTCCTACACTACACCATCTAGTGTAAGTCATCTACTCTTAAGAATAAAAACAAAGTTCACTTTCTTTATAAGCACAGAATATATAATAAACCTCCATTCAGAATATCACTTTTTAAGTGCTGAACTACATATCTTAAAATACTAAATTTAGTATTTAGTACAGTACTATTAATGTAATAAATACCATATTAATAGTAGAAATAATATAAATATTTTGTATTTTTAAGTGTGTCGCATTTATTTTTAACAAAATAAATAACAAAGTAACCATGGTTAATGCGTAGTATTACTACTTGACTGATAGTTTTAATTATATTAGTCACATTTTATTACTAGTAAATAGATATTAATCTATAATTGTTGTTTTACCTAGAAGGTATAAGCCTCCTCAAAAACGTGAAAAATTATATATCTATATAATTAGAAATACTATCAAGGTGTTTGGGTTAATAAAGAACCAACTGCTTTTATATAGATAAATTTTAATTTTTTTAAAATTGGGCTATAATAGCTAGCTTCATACTTAAATAAAGTTTTTATAAAAATTTTTTATGTTTTGTTGGGGCGTGGCATTATTTTATAGAGTAGGCTTATTCTTATTAAGTATTTTAATAAATATCAGTGGTATTTCACTGGTATTTTACTAACTACTTGAGTATATTACAAAGTAATTTGTAGCAGAATATGCTATCTAAATAATATTTATCGACGTAAATTTTGATATATAATATGCGTTGTTAGTCGTTGTTACAGCAGTCTCTGCTTAATCGTATTTATAAGAATTATTAAACTATAATTTACTATATCTGCTGAGTCTACTATAATTAGAGTACTTAATAATATTTAAAACAAATTTTTTATTAAAAAAGCTCTTAGCAGTTTATTTATTAAAATTAAATATTATTAATGCTTAGCACCTTCTTAATCATAAAGATGATAATCGTAATCATTACAAGTCTATAAAAATTATAGATTATTTTATAAATATTAGTAGCGGCATTTCTACAACTAAGGATCAGGACTTACATATACAAATAGTAATTAAGAATTTAATTAAATATTTTAAGACAAATATATAATTTATTATGCTAATCGAACATACTATGTTTTCCTAGTAAAAGTTATAGTATTTAATTAAATATGTCTATATAAGTAGAATACTAGCGTATTCACTTGAATTTATAGACTTGTATATAGTTATATACAGTATATTAAATATTAAGACTAAGCTAATAAACTATAGAATATTTTTCTAAAAAATACGAATTTTACTATATAAGTTATATGTTAGATAGTATTTATATTAAAAAGTTAGAAAGTGTTTTAATAATTAAGCATGCTTGTTTCCATTTTGATAAAAAATAAGCCTATTATAGGCTTAGCATAGTTCAGTATTAAACATAAATAAATTAATATTAGTTATTATTAATTCTATTTTTATAGAATTTTTTAAAAAATTTTTACTAAAAAATTAATGGTACTTAGTATCGTTACTTAATATTCTATTATTTAATAGAATATTAAGTAATATATTAGGGTAATAATATATATATTTTTCTTTTTTTGTAAAAAAAGTAACGCTAGTATTTATTTATAATATATTAATCTTTTTAGGGTATATTAAGTAGGGTTTTATTATTAAATTTAAAGAATAACACTAGTGATTATACAAATTAGTTTGTGGTTTTTTATATTTTACCTAAACTTATATTTAGCCATTAAGTCTTAAGAAGAAAAGCAAGTATTTTAGTGTGTTTTATTAAATTTTATAAATCTAGACTAGATTATCATACTATTTGATGGTGTCTTAATCTGCTTTATATATTTTTTTAAAACTAAAAAATTTTTTATATAAATAAATATATGTTTGTAGTAATATATAAATATGAATTTATAAAAATTAGTAAGTAATGAAATGTATATATTACTAGATATAGAGATAGTATCAGATTTATCTACCAATAAAGTAAGTGGTTATAGCAAAAACTGAGGCGGGGGGTATTCGTTTAATTTAAATTAACTATACTACTAATATAGTATACATATTTATTAATAATCAATATTAAGCTAATTTAAAACAAAAATTTTCTAGATCTTGTATGATTTTTCTATTTTTTATAGAAAATAAAATAAATATTTTTAAAAATGTTTTAATAATTTTATTAAATACGTATTGTATTTTTTCAGAGATTTTTTAGTAAACTAATAACTTTAGTGACTCAAATAGAATTTCTCTATTTTATATTTGGCTTTTATGATTAATATAACTAAAATTATAGATTTATATTAAAATACTAAATCTAACTAGTTGCAGTGCCTCTAATTTAGAGTAAAATAACTACTTGTAGTAAGTTGCATAAAGTCTTAATAATAAAATTAATATCATAATTTTTATTTTTTAGTATTTATATAAAATATATAAATAGTGCTTTGCTTATCAGCAAATATTGAGCAGCTATCATAAATCTATTTGAATTATACAATTTTATGTATACGGACTTAAGTACTAGCTTAAATTTGCTTATGTACTTTAGAGATTATATAATAATCTAGCATACTTATGCTGTAAGTGCATACCATAGATATTTTCTCAATGTAAAATGATGGTATGCATAATTTCTTTTTATAGAGGTCGCTATTGGTAGATAAGTTTTCCATTGATACCGAGAAGTATCGCCGCGCGCTTAGCACATTTTTTACTGGTGTTACGGTCCTTTCAACATTACAGCCAAATGGTACGCCACGCGGACTTACTGTAAATTCGTTTGCATCGGTATCTCTTGATCCGCCGCTAGTTCTAGTTTGCGTCTCGAAACGAGCATCAAGTTATACGGTTTTCGCTAATACAACACATTTTGCAGTTAGTGTTTTAGCCGAGAAGCAAAAAAATATTGCAAAACTATTTGCATCAAAAGCTATAGATAAATTTTCGCAGATAAAGTGGTATGCATGTTGCAGCGGTAGCCCAGTCATCCAGGGCGCGGTAGCAAACTTTGATTGTCAGATGTATAAATTTATAGATGTAGGAGACCATGGGGTTTTGATTGGTCAAGTATTAGACTTTTCCCATACCGGAAAAGCGCCTCTTGGATATTGCCAAGGCATGTATGTAGGCTTCGGTCTTACAAATAGAGTAAACAGTATATCTAAACCGCCTGCTAATACTCATACGATTTCAGAACACCCCTATGGATTAGTGCTAATTAATACCTAAAATAAATTATATAGTTTTTAGCTAAATAATTAAGCTGATACAGCTATCAAGCTGTAAATCGCTTATGTAAACTATATTTACAATATAAATTAATATATCTTTGCTTACGAGCGGCTAATAGAGTAAGTTTTATTGTCTATATTAATCAGCATATTTATATAATTTAAAAATATATAAATTTATATGCAGTAGCAAGAATTTTGCCGATTCTAAAATACTTTAAAAATACTTGATGTAAGGCTAATTTAGCTACGCTATAGTAATTTTTACGCTTTTTTAAAACTTACAAAGCTTCCTCCTTTAAAAAAATTTTATTAATTAAAAACTTTTATTAAAAAATAAGCTATGTACCACACTACTTTAGTAACATCCTGAATAAAATAAGCAAAGTACAAAATAAGTTTTTATTATTAATAAATAAAAGTTAATTTATAATTAACAGATTATTTTTATAATAAAATTTAGTATGAACTAGGTATAGCAATTAGGCAAAAAGTATCATATAGAAATAAACTAGATAATTTAATTATAAAATTACGCCATTATTTTTGGGGGAGTTTTAAAAATTTTTTAAAAATGAACTATAGTCCATTCTTAAATATAAGACTATCTTTTTAATTAATTAATATATTAATTAATTAAAAATTAAGTATTATAATATATATATAAGTTTTTATTTCTTAAGTTATATTTTAAATATATTTTTATATAAATAATGCGCGTAATTTTTTAAAAAATATATTAATAATATAGGTAATTAATTAGAAGCTAGATAGTAGCTATGCCCGCATAAAGTTATTTCAAATAAAATCTACTAAGATAAGATATGTATCAAAAAAATTTTAATAGTAAGCATACTATGCTAGATGTGTTTAACATTTTTTTATAAAAACTTAAGTTAGAATAAATATTAGTATATTTTATATACGCAATAAATTCGCCGACTTCATTAGTATGAAAAATTTATTTATATAAATATGTTATTTAGTAAGTAAAAAATTTTTTTATTTATTTTATCTTATTACCGGGAACTTTTTAATATTTGTAAATAAACTAATTTAAGTAAAAGATATTTTTAATATTATTTAAATATTTTATTATTTACTCTTTTAGAGTATATAAACATTAGTATGTTATATATAAAATATATTTCCCGTGGAATATGCCCACCTAAAATTTAGGTATATACACTATATATATTATTCTAGAATTTTTACATAAGGTGTAAACTATATCTAACAAGTAAAAGGTGGCCAGAACGCTTTCCACATTACGAATTTATAATTCGGTTTTCTTAGATGCTTTATGATCTATATAACGTTCTTATTCAAAATTTCTGAAAATTAGCTATGGCAAATATTCTACAACAACTTCCGCGCGACCAAAAAGTTGGTATTGCATTCTCGGGCGGTTTAGACACTAGCGCCGCGCTGTACTGGATGCGTATTAATGGCGCGATTCCGTATGCCTATACAGCTATTCTAGGTCAGCCGGACGAGACTAACTACGATGATATTCCACGTCGTGCAAAGCAGTATGGAGCAGAAAACGCAAAGTTGATTGATTGTCGCGAGCAGCTTGTTACAGAAGGTTTAGCCGCACTGCAATGCGGCGCTTTCCATATTAGTACTGCTGGCGTCACCTATTTTAATACAACCCCGTTGGGCCGGGCAGTGACGGGCACGATGCTAGTGTCGGCGATGAAAGATGATGGTGTTAACATCTGGGGCGATGGTAGTACATTCAAGGGTAATGATATCGAGCGTTTTTATCGTTATGGGTTACTTGTTAATCCAATCTTACATATTTATAAGCCATGGCTAGACCAAGTATTTATAGATGAACTTGGTGGCCGGGCTGAGATGTCTGAGTTTATGCGTCAAGCGGGTTTTGATTATCGGATGTCTTCTGATAAAGCATATTCTACAGATTCGAATATTCTTGGTGCCACGCATGAAGCTAAAGATCTTGAACAGCTTAACAGCAGCATACAGATTATTACTCCGATTATGGGGGTTGCATCGTGGCATGATGATGTAAAAATTACCCGAGAGAATGTAACCGTGCGGTTTGAGCAGGGTTTTCCAGTAGCAATAAACGGTGTTGAATTTAATAATAGTGTTGAACTACTTCTTGAAGCAAATCGCATTGGTGGACGGCATGGATTAGGTGTTAGTGACCAGATTGAAAACAGAATTATCGAGGCGAAAAGTCGTGGTATCTATGAAGCACCTGGATTGGCATTATTATATAGCTCTTATGAGCGCTTAGTTACGGGTATTCATAATGAAGATACAATTGACCAATACCGTGAAAATGGCCGCCGTCTTGGCCGTCTGCTATATCAAGGTCGATGGTTTGATCCGCAAGCAATTATGCTCCGAGAAGCATCGCAGCGTTGGGTTGCGCGCGCTATTACTGGTGAGGTCACAATCGAATTACGTCGCGGTAACGATTATTCAATCATTAATACAGAATCGCCTAATTTAACTTATAAGCCTGAGCGGCTAACAATGGAAAAAAGTAATTTAACATTCTCTCCTCTAGATCGTATTGGCCAGTTAACAATGCGAAATCTTGATATTGCTGATACTCGAGATAAGCTACAGATTTACCTAAAGAGCGGTATACTTAGACCGGAAGACGGGATCTCGCTATCACAGTTCGATTAAGATGAATGATAATGCGGATAATTTCAAAGAAAAACCGCATATTACCCCCTTTTTTAGGGGGGTAATATCAATCTATATAAGAAACCCATATTTTAAAAAATCTAGTAGTCGTAACTTACCTCACCTCTTTCGGCTTAAAGTAAATATAGCATTCCTAAGATATATTTTAATATACGTATAGCTATCTATTTATAATCCTTATTATGACTAATATAGTATATATCGAAGCCGTATATTGCAGATTATAAAATATATATATGTATATAAAAGTTGCTAATACAAAACTACTATATATAAAATTTTTTGGATGAGGGGGGGTAAAGTTACCTATATCTACTAGCCTACAAATATAGCTACAAGCTAAATTGCATAGTAAGTTATTTTAATATAAGACTATTAACATAGTAAATATACTAAAATAGCAGTAAATCGTTGCATAAGAGCAGCTGACCCGTAGACTCCTGATCTACGTTGTTTTACAGACCTTACATTAGATTACTCAATCATTAAAAAGACATTCTAATTTGTTTAAGGACTATTAACATCTAATGTTAGATACTGGGCCTATACGTTTTATGGGAAATATGCAGATTGCTTCTAATTTAATCCAAAATAAGTGGGTAAAATACACCAAAATTTTTTATTTTTTGTACAAAAACTTTATTAAAGTATAATGTTAAAATTACACTAAGTGTAACGTTTAGTACTATGCTTAGTAAGCATATATTTTTATATAAAATTTTGTTAGTAAATTAACCTTTTTAAGGTTTTTTAAAAAATTCCATTTTTAGATTATTTTTACATTTTTGTTATAAACTTAAAGTTTTTAACTTCAGCAAGCATTTAAAATAGAATATTTCTATCCAAAATTAGAGTGGTACACTAAATTTAATATTTTTTCTAGAATACAAATTCTGTGCTTATTGCTGGTTATAGCAATGCTATATTGCGGTAGCATGTAACCATTTTAATGCGCGGGGCATGGCTGGGGCCCCGCGCATTAAAATGGTTAGTCGTCGTAGCGTGATGTACGACGATCGTCAGAACGATAACGTGTTGCTGACCCGCGAGAATCTAAAAAGCCCCCCCCCCGGCTACGGTCATTAACTGTGCGAGTATCATTAGATATACCTCGATAACCGACTTCGCGGCTTGTTCCGCTAGAACTGTACCGAGGGTTTCCATGGCCCTTATTTACTCCTCTTCCTTGGTATACAGGAGCACCGCGTCCGTGGTTACGTGGTGGGTTACCGCGACGTGCTGGTACATGCGTGGACGGTGTCCGCTTTGGCTCGAATCCAGAAATGACGCTAACAGGAAGAGGTGCTCGTACAAATCTTTCGATCCGTTTAAGGATGCCAATTTCAGCGTGATGTACGAGGCTGATAGCGATACCGCTACGCCCTGCGCGCCCGGTCCGACCGATACGGTGCACATAATCTTCTACAAATTTCGGTAAATCATAATTAAATACATGTGTAACACCGGGTATGTCGATTCCACGAGCAGCAACATCTGTTGCTACTAATACACGGACACGTCGTTCACGCAATGCTCGGATTGTGCGGTTGCGCGCGCCTTGTGGTAAATCGCCATGTAAAGCGGCAGAGGCGAAGCCGTCTTCAGATAGTTTAGCAGAGATTAGGTCTGCATTATTCTTTGTTGCAGTAAATACAATAGCTTGGTCAAGTGCCCTATCAGCTAACAGATGTGTTAGCAGTCGATCTTTATGAGCACGGTCGTCAACATAGTGAATGGACTGCGCAATATTTGCGCGTGACTCTGGCTCACAGCCGATCTCAATCCGCTTAGCATTACTAAGAAAGCGCTGCGCTAGCGAACCTACTTTGCCGTCTAGGGTTGCTGAAAATAGTAAGGTTTGCCGTGTGACTGGAGTGTGGTTAATTATAGCCTCAATATCTTCGATAAACCCCATATCTAGCATACGGTCGGCCTCATCAAGAACTAGCATTTTTAATTGAGAGAGATCAATTCGGCTATGTTCAAGATGATCAATAAGTCGGCCAGGAGTAGCAACTAGGATTTCTGGGTTTTTCGCTAGCAGCATTAATTGCTGTCCATAGGGGACTCCACCTAAAATACTAACCGTATGTAATCGCCGCAGGTGTTTCCCATAGGTAGTTGCTGCTGTGGTAACTTGCATTGCAAGTTCACGTGTCGGTGTAAGTACTAGTAATGCTGGTTTGGCGATAGATTGCTCTCGGCTATGACGACGCACTCCTCGATCACGATCACTGCGTTGCACTTGATTCGAAGAATGGCTCGTACGCTGACCTAACACGCCAGCTTTCTGCATCTGCGCAAAACGTTCAATTGCTGGCAGCATAAATGCTGCGGTTTTACCAGAGCCAGTTGGGCTCGATACTATCAGATCATGTCCAGCGAGTGCGGCTGGTATCGCATGCTGTTGGACAGGCATCGGCGCCTGATAGCCAGTCGCAATCAGCGTAGAGACAATTTCTGGAGATAGACCAAGTTTGGCAAAACCATTGCTGCATAGCATATTATTATTCGCTATATCGGGGATCTGTGAGATTTTGATAACGGTAGTCACGGAAGAGTGCGGCTGTGAGACCACTGTATTAAGTTTCGACATGGTAGCAGCTGAGCTGTTCGTCGTCGTTGGAATAGTTTCAGAAGCCGTATTCTGTACTGCTGATGGGTTACTAAGTGCGCTTTGGATATCATTGTCGCAAAGTATACGCGTTTGCAGACTAAGTGAGAAAGGAGAATTTGAGGTCATGACGATCCTATGAGTTTCGGGCTTGTGGCACGAACCGGTCCGGAAAAATGCGAGAGGCGCCAATCGGCAGCCACAATCGTCGAATGCAATAAACAATATTGTTTATCAGATCGAAAAACGGGCATAGCTCGCGAAATGCGAACTGATGTTAGAACCTGTAGACGCGCGAACCGCCTGGCGCGGAACCGCGAACCTTGCTTGGTCTACAAGCGCGACCCCAAATTTGGCAAAGGTGGGATGGGACAGTTTCTAAACGGGGATTGGAGCAGAGCGCCGCAAAACCGCGCGATTTAGCTTAACAATAGGTTAGCTTACGAACGCGCGAAGCTTTAATTGTATTCGAATTTTCTGTACGGTGCTAGCTGATGTAAAAAGATTGCACTGCGTCCGGTAATACAGAGGTATAACGGCAGAATGCTATTTCTGCATAGAATTTACTATTCTGGCAAAAGCGTCTAGAGACGTATTCTTAAGGGCGGCACGAGTATCGATGTTATATACATCTTATATTTCATAGCTTGATTAAGCTTCGAGTGAAAACCCAAAAACCAATTGACCGTATTGCGAGAATAATGTACGGAGTGGCACAAGCCGAACTTTTATTTATTTTGATCTTAACAACTGTTCAATCACGCCTATAACCCTAATTAAGGGGTATAGTCTAAGCATTTCAAGAATTAGTTTCTTATATAATTTAATATAGGGTTCTATAACAATAAAGATCTTAATGCCGCAGGCCTTACTAGCTATCGAGACTTCTACTGACTTTTGTTCGGTAGCGGTTTATATCCCTAATTCTGTTAGTTCGCCGTACGTAATTAGCAGGCATGAACATATTGGCCCAGTTTCTGGTGCACGTGCATTACCTGCTATATGTGAAGTATTACAGGAAGCGAAACTCACGCTAACTGACTGTGCTGCAGTCGCTTTCGGTACTGGTCCGGGCTCATTCACCGGCCTACGCACAGCGGCAGGTGTGGCTCAAGGTTTAGCATTTGGTCTTGGTGTTCCAGTAGTACCAGTTAGTACGTTACTTGCCTGCGCAGAACGCGCACGCTTTGCGAATACAGATACTCGGCGGGTTCTTGTAGCACTAGATGCCCGGATGGGGGAGGTTTATTGGGCTGACTTTATGTGGGATAGCAAACTCGCAGACTGGCAGATACGTCATCCGGCAGCACTCTCCCTACCCGCCTATGTACCAGCCCCAGATGAGCCGTTTACACTTGCCGGTAATGCATCATCTATATTTGGAGATATGCTACCCGCAGCGATGCTAGCTAGCTTCATTGATGTCTCCGCGATGCCACACTCTCATGCTCTAGCGCGAGCAGGCTGGTGTGCTTTTATAGCTGGCCGCACGCTGCCTGCGCATCTGGCCATTCCTGAGTATGTGCGTGATAAAGTGGCGCTCACTTCTAGAGAAAGAGCTTGCTTCCATCATCTGAGCCTTGAAAGATCTCGGGGAGAAACTCTGGTAAGTCATAAAATTATAGGTTAATAACGCATGATATTCTCTCTAAAGCTCATGACTGAAAGCGATCTTGATAAGGTTTGGGCTATTGAGCGAGATGTATATGATTTTCCTTGGCAAAAAGAAGATTTCGAGGACTTACTACGAAATAACTGTTTCGCGCTTTGTTTAAAGCAAATCACTGGGATGTTGCTAGGCTATTGCGTACTAATGCTTATCGTAGACGAAATGCATTTATTAAACTTATGCGTGACGCCCCGTGCCCAAGGCAAAGGATTTGGACTAACTTTGCTGAGAGAATCGGCACGAATTACCCGTTCGAAGCAGCTTAGCAGTATATTGCTAGAGGTACGTAGCTCTAATTGGCGTGCCATACGTCTATATAATCGATTTGGCTTTATCGTGATCGGGCGGCGAAAGAATTACTACGCTGGAGGCTATTGTGGGCGCGAAGATGCAATCGTAATGCGTTATAAGGTATATACTTAAGCTATTATGTTCTAGTTACCGCCACAAAATAAATGGTTTAGACAAGTAAATAGACAATATGCGTGATTATATCACGCAGGTGTGTCGCTGGAAGCGGAATATGAAAAAATTATAATGGTACAGTTTAATGTGATTTTAGGGGAGCTAGGCATTGCACCTTTATGGATATGCCGTAATGATTCGAGGTATAAAGCACCTATTCAGGTAAGCCGTAGATTAATCGACGTCCCACGATTAGAAGGTAAGGCGCTATTTCTCAACGGTAGATTAACCGGGCAATCAAGTAATCTCTGCAAGATAACTAAAGTTAAAAAAGTAATTAAAAATATTAATACAACAAATAAAGTTGAAGTTATATTAACAGTACCAGATGCGCCTAAAAGATTGTCTTCGCCGATTAATAAATCTAAACTATCTTTAGTTGATCTAAGATCTACCCACTTATTAGATCAAACCACAATAAGCAAGCAGGATCGCATATCTGCCCAATTAGTGCCGGGAGCTGCAGCAGAGATTGAACCCGTATCCCAGTTAGATTGGAAAGCATTAAAGATACGGGTAGAAAATTGTACGCTATGCCATCTATACAAACAGCGCACTAATACAGTGTTCGGTGCTGGCGATAAAATCGCCGACTGGATGCTAGTCGGCGAAGCGCCTGGCGAATTTGAAGACAAACAAGGAAAACCATTTGTTGGGCAGTCTGGTAAGTTATTAGACAACATGTTGCGGGCATTACAACTATCGCGAAGCGATAATCTTTATATAGCAAATGTACTAAAATGCCGCCCTCCGGGCAATCGTAATCCGGAGTCTCATGAGGTAATGAAATGTGAGTCCTATCTAAAAAGACAGGTGTCGCTACTTAATCCAAAAGTGATTGTGGCGCTTGGCCGCTTTGCTGCCCATAGTCTTTTAAAGACTAATGCTAGTATGGTTTCGTTGAGAGGCCGTCTACATGAGTATGAGGGTGTTCCAGTAATTGTTACATATCATCCAGCGTATCTACTTCGTAGTCTAGAAGACAAGCACAAAGCTTGGAGCGACTTATGTTTAGCTCGCTCAGCTTATCTCAAGCAGACTAACAGATAAAGTAGCCATAATCACGCCGTTAGCGGTTAGTTACTTAGTTTAATAGCCTACTAAGTAAAAAACAGAAAAGTAGACATTAGTATCCCTTAAGTTTCTTTGCTGCTATACTTATAGTGCATTTTAGTGCATCAGTATAACTAAACTGATGTTGTCACTTTTTCAATTAAACAAACTAGATTATTGGGCTGGCCAACTAGCAAAGCCTGCTTGGCTTTGTATGCAGTAGTTCGACATTATAGTCGTCTCTGAGTATCATCTCGTCTGGTGTTTTGATAATCTTTTGTATGAAGGGTATAGCCCGAATGGTTTTCTATATTTTTCAAAATATTTACCACCATGCATGGAAGTGGTGCAGCGGACCGGTACCCAGTCCGACTGAAAGTCGAGTGCTTTGAAGTAATGCTTGGTTTATATAAATCTTAGCGTTGTTAACGGCGTTAGTCCAGTCTCGATTCTGTGGGCGTAACGCCGCAATCGCAGCAGATAATGTGCAGCCGGTGCCATGTGTGCCTATAACCTTAAGACGGACACTAGATATCCGAGTATGACCACTCTTCTCAATCAGCCAGTCTGGACTGCAGTTGCCTAGTAAATGCCCTCCCTTAATGAGCACCGCTTGCGCTCCTAGTGCGCGCAGAGCATCGCCTTGGTATATCATCTGCACTTCATCAGCAGCAACGGGTTCGCCAAGTAGCACTGACGCTTCATGCAAGTTAGGCGTAATAATGCTTGCTAATGGTAATAATCGGTCCCTTAGCGCAGCTAGTGCACAAGGCTCAAGCAACAAGTATCCGTTAGACGAGCATATTACAGTATCGAGTACTACATGTGCAGGCTTATACCGCTCTATTACAGAAGAAACTGCCAGTACATTTTCTACATTCGCCAGCATGCCTATTTTAACTGCATCGATACGCAGATCTCTAAATACCGCGTCTAGTTGAGCGGCAACAATATAATCAGCTACTGGATATAATGCTGTGACACCCTGCGTGTTTTGAGCGGTCAAGGCCGTAATCGCTGTAGCGCCATATACGCCTAACGCGGAAAAGGTTTTAAGATCAGCCTGTATGCCAGCTCCGCCACTTGGATCGGATCCGGCAATTGTTAGTACATTAAGAATGATATACACTCCATACCAGAGATATGCCTTGGCAATCAACTCCGCCTATGTATCATAGGTTTAGTGTATCGAAAGGACTGATATCAGTTATTAAACGCTAGCTTACTAGTAGTATATGCTTGTACTAGTGCAGAACGATAAAAATCGAAGTAGCAAAAAGACGACGTACTTCTTACTCTAAAAACAGAATGGGTGTTAATGCGTTTTATCTAGTAGGATAGACATGGATTTACTATATATAATAATATTATTGTAGTTAGCATAGTTGCTAACGCTATCTATAAAACATTATCATTTATATCCCCATGAGCACTATGGTTATAATGTATCTTCTGCAGCATAGAAGAATATAGTAATCGCCGGAGAGTTTATATAGTATTACAGAGAACCGAAGCACCCGGCAGAGTTATAAAGAAGCCTGATTTAATCAGTTAGGCTATTTACGTAGAAAGCGCTTATGCAGATTAGAAGCGTAACTAGTAAATGCATTCGCATAATCTAAAAATTGCCGATTATAGTCAGATAACAAGTAGACAAATCAGTCGTAGGTATATTTAATAATCAACGTTACTTATTATTCTTATCTCAAATAATTAGTATGACAATCCTCCCATATAATGGGTTAAAATTATAGGTCTGCACCAGTACATGCAACTAGGTAGAATTATATTATACCTAGTTGCATGTGAAAAAAAGCATAAACTTGCGCGCTAAAAACCTGTAAATTTATCAATAAAAACGGCAGGTGTTACGTAAGATACCGCGGTGCTGAACCATTTTAGGGGTGGCGTTATAAAATATAACGCGTGAAGCTCTCTTCAATAGATCTATAAAAACATCATCGGCGCGCACTTTCAGGGAAAAAATTATATACTTCATAATAGCGTAAAAATTTTTTCATTTGGAGTTGAATTAAATCCCAGGATTAGCAGCGGTTGTCAAATTAATCTGTAGAGCGATCTTGCTGAATATTACTTGTGCGTACGCACTTTACAACTTATAACCACAAGAGCCTAGACTAGCGATCATGCTCTTATATAGTTGATTTGCAGAGATATTAGAGCACATAAATTTATGCCCCGCCCACTCCTTGCTACGATTCATACTGCAGCTCTTTTCAACAACCTCTCTATTGCCCGCCGCTATGCCCCAAAATCTAAGGTTTGGGCCGTTGTTAAAGCTAATGCCTATGGGCATGGTTTAAATCGAGCGTTTTCTGGCCTGAATTCTACAGACGGCTTCGGTCTGCTTAATCTAGAAGAGGCAGTTAAATTGCGTGAATTAGGCTGGGCTGGCCCAATTTTATTATTGGAAGGGAGCGAGTGTATAATTGATATTAATATAATTGACCACTACAGTTTAACAACAACCGTGCATTGCGATGAACAGTTGCGGATGCTAGAAATGGCACAGCTCTCTAAGCCGGTTAATATCCAATTAAAGATGAATAGTGGCATGAACCGGCTTGGCTATGTAGCTGAAAAGTATTATGCAGCATGGAGACGTGCGAGGGCGTGTAGTAGCATCGGGCAGATCACACTGATGACTCATTTTTCAAGTGCTGAGAGTGCGAGCGGAGTTCAGCACCAATTAGAGATATTTGAGCATGGTGCTAATGGTATTCTAGGTGCACGCAGCCTCTCAAACTCAGCTGCGACCCTATGGCATCCACATACTCATTTTGACTGGATACGGCCTGGAATCATGTTATATGGCGCCTCGCCGTCAGGTATGTTAGCTGCGATACAGGGCTTAGGGCTACAGCCAGCAATGACGTTAAGCTCCGAATTGATTGCTGTGCAGACGGTCGAGCCTGGGGATGGAGTGGGCTATGGTTCAATCTTTAAAGCGCAGGAGCGTATGCGTATTGGTATTGTGGCGTGCGGATACGCGGATGGCTACCCACGTTGCGCACCCGAAGGTACACCAATCCTAGTCGATGGGGTTCGAACACGGGTTGTCGGTCGAGTATCAATGGATATGTTAACCGTAGATCTATCTTTGTGTCCAAGTGCGATCATCGGCAGCTCAGTAGAGCTATGGGGGAGAGACGTACTGATTGATGATGTCGCGGTAGCATGTGGAACAGTTGGTTATGAGTTGATGTGCGCGATCGCCCAACGTGTGCCGGTATGTTCGGAATAATGCAGAGCAGGGACATGGCAAAAGTAAAAACTGTCTTTATCTGTAATAACTGCGGCGCGCAGCTGCAAAAGTGGCAGGGCCAATGCTCATTTTGTCATAACTGGAATACCCTGGCTAAATTCGATGCTGCTGCGGTTAACTATCGCTACCAAGCTCTTACTAAAAATAATCTATCGTGTAAGCTTGCTGATATTAATGTGCCAGATATGCCACGCTACTTGACCGGTATTAGCGAGTTCGATCGTGTGCTTGGTGGTGGTCTGGTCACTGGTAGTGTGGTTCTGATCGGCGGCGATCCCGGTATCGGTAAGTCGACATTACTACTTCAGGCACTTTCTAAGATCTCTAGCGAACGACGAGCACTATATATTAGTGGTGAAGAATCTAGCGCTCAGATCGCTTTACGTGCGCAGAGGCTTGGTCTGCTCGATAAACATGTTAACCAGGCGGGTGAGTTGCAGCTTCTCGAAGAGGTTCAACTGCAGAGGTTACAAGTATCAATTGATGCTATCAAGCCAGACATTATCGTTCTAGATTCGATCCAGACAATCTATTCAGATGTACTGAGTTCATCGCCCGGATCTGTGGCGCAAGTTCGAGAGTGTGCTTCGCAACTAACGCGGATCGCTAAGCAATCTGGGGCAACTATTATTATGGTCGGCCACGTAACTAAAGAAGGTGCGCTTGCTGGTCCTAGAGTGCTTGAGCATATCGTAGATACAGTTCTGTATTTCGAGGGCGATACTCATTTATCATTCCGGCTAGTTCGGGCATTTAAAAACCGCTTCGGTGCAGCTAATGAACTTGGTATATTTGCAATGACAGAGCGTGGTTTGCATAGCGTGTCTAATCCATCGGCTTTGTTCTTGTCGCAGCACAAGCATACAGTTCCTGGCTCGTGCGTGCTAGTTACTCAAGAGGGGTCAAGACCATTTCTGGTAGAGGTACAAGCACTAGTCGATACAGCTCAAGCTCTAAACCCTCGCCGATTAGCCGTGGGTTTAGAGCAAAATCGGCTTGCAATGCTGCTCGCGGTTCTCCACCGGCACGCAGGCATTGTATGCTTTGATCAGGATATTTTCTTGAATGTTGTTGGTGGCGTAAAAATTGTCGAGCCGGCGGCGGATTTAGCTGTATTACTTGCAATTCAGTCATCGATGTACAACAAGCCTTTGCCGCATGGGTTAATCGTGTTCGGTGAAGTTGGGCTAGCCGGTGAAATTCGCCCTTGTATACGGGGTCAAGAGCGCCTAAAAGAAGCAATGAAGCTGGGTTTCGCAATAGCGTTAATTCCTAAAGCTAATATACCAAAGCAGCCGATAGATGGTCTTCATGTAATAGCTGTTGAGCGTATTGAGCAAGCGATTGAGGAAGTTAAAGCGTTAGGTGCATAGCATATTGGATGTGTGTCGCTTACGATTTTTAAACTCAATACATAAAGCACGGAAGTTCTGTATGAAGCATATAAAGCTGAGTATGTTATATTTTATCTTTAACGAATACGGTATACATACATAAAAGTCCCATATCCTATAGATTGGCTGTTAGGGGTTGCACGTAGCCAGATACGGCATCCGAGCCTTCCCCAAATAAGAATTTTTCAGTTTGTTTTAATAGATATTGACGTGCGTGAGGATCAACCATATTCAATCGGTTTTCGTTGATTAACATCGTCTGCTGTTTCAGCCAAGCCTGCCATATTTCCTTCGAGATGCATTTAAAAATACGCTCACCAAGCTTGCCTGGCAATGGAGGAAATTCCAATCCTACCGCTTCTTTGCCGAGTTTTATGCAGTAAACCATTCGGGCCATTATACTTCTCCTACAATATTAAGGCTCAATACTAATCTTCGGGCTCTCTATGAATGTTTCGAGTTTCTTAATTAACACAAGTAACTTGCGCTGTTAGTTATACAGATGACTCTGGTCTTGCGGAAGATCGTAACTATTGCTTGTACGAAACCTCGCGTTAGGAACTGGTATTCGGTTCGGGCTGTTAGTAAAGCGCATTAGCAGCTCGCTGAGGCGCGTTTACTCAATGTTTTTTAAACAGATAAGTTAATCACCGACGCTACAAATTTAACGCGCTATTTCTCCAGGCTGTTTTTCGGGTATGGGGTATAGCGCCGAGAATCCGCATATTACGCCGTCACGTTTGAGTGCTAAGAAATAGTCAATATCGCACGCAGTTGATCTGATTCTCGTCGATCTGATGCCCGCACATCGTACTAGTATACTGTTTATCTTAAGTGTTTAATTAGCCCTCTTCTAAGAATAACTAAGTACTAGATGCTGATGACATCATCTAGTACTATTTTACGTAAGCTTTTGGCTTCTTGTGTGAAATTATTATATGGATTTTGTCATGCAGAAATAATTTTAGCAAGATGCTGTCATCTAGTTATAAGGGAATAATAATATATAAATATCATACTACATGGCATGAGCAGATTGCGTGCTCAGATAGAAGTTCGCATGAGCGCGATTTTAGTGATCTATCTGAGCATTATAGATTTTCTATGCGCTCTTAAGCAATAGCTTATAGGGCACATCCGCTATCAACGTCAATCGCGTTAGGTAGCTCAGTAATGAGGATTAGCTTATTAGCACGTATCGCAATGACTAAGGACAACGCGACATCTTCCATTGATAAATTAAATGATTTACCTCTTAGTGAGAATCCGAGTGGTGACAGAAGAATAATTCTTTTGTCTCAGAGAGGGCTAAATTTATTAGCTATCGATTATGCGTACTACGCTAGTCTGAAACTGATATCTTTAAATATTCAACTAGCTTTGCTGTGACAAAGTATACATAATACGACGTTTATATGCGTATGTGACATAGGTGTATTGGCAAACCCTAGCTGTGAAAGCTGTATCCTATCTACCACACGTCGCCAGATTCCTTTTTAATCGCTTCCAACATAGGTCTATCCGTAATACTAATACCGTCGTTGAACAATAACGCAGCTTGATATTAGTTCCACTGTTCTTCGATTTTCGTGCGCAAGTCGTGCGTCACTATAACTTGTATGCACACGCTTTTACTAACTTTCTACCTGGGCGTTATAATAAACATCTAGTGCCGGAAGGCTGGATTCCTCTGCCATCATAAATAATTATCTCGGCACGTGAGTAAAATATATTGCAAACAACGTACCGAGACAACTCAATCGTACATTTTTGCCACAGTTAATATATTAACGGCCGGGTGTAAGTACGATGAGTGTTTTTTGGTTGCTTAAGTCTTACGACGCTTTTGATCGAACTTCCTTGAGGCATATGATGTTCGCCCAAGTAATTTTGAGTCGAGTTTTTTATCTCTTTTTTATGCTTGAAATATTTCACTCGAACCGTTATGAAGTACTTACTACAGTGCTATTTAACGACCTAGAGCGTATCGGTAGCGACTTGTGGCGGCCGCAGCCAATCATTATACCGAATATGGCAGTGCGTCGCCGATTGGAATTAGACTATGCTGATCGGTTTGGCTTGTGCACAAATATAGAATTTTGCTATCTCCAACAGTGGTTATGGACACAGATCGCATGTCTTGAAATCATCAACGCGCCACGAGAATCTCCATTTGAACCAGAGCGACTTGCATGGAGCCTTTATAGGATGCTTTCCAAGCGCAGCATAATGCGTAGCAGCTGTAAGCAAAATCCTTTGGCAAGACTAGATACATATTTAGCTGTAGCAGATCCAGTAATGCTCCTCGATCTAGCGCGTCGTATATCCGCTATTTTTAATAATTACATTATTTACCGCCCGCATTGGCTAGCCAAGTGGCTCGCCAGCGAGTCGATTTTCTCACTGGCCCAGCAGCCAGAATGCCCGCCCTGGATGGTCAGTGGGACACCGATGCAGCGCGACGATGAATTCTGGCAGGCGCAATTATGGCGCGACGTTCTGAAAGAACTAGCCGGGAAAAATGATGCTGATCCCAATATGCTTAAGAATGTATCGCCGCCCGCGTACCGCTTTCTAGAGATTGTATCGCAATTAGATCCAGCTGGTATCGCACCAGCGAATTGGCCGACGCAGGTTAGCGTATTCGCTTTACCGATAATACCATTACTACATGTGAGATTGCTGCGCGAGTTGTCACGATGGATCGATGTGCGAATTTATGTTCTTAATCCATGCCGAGATGACTGGTTTGGTGTTATGGCTCAACGGCGTACTGATAATTTAGATGCTGAAGGGCAACTCGATTACCAGGTAGTTGGGCATCCTCTCTTAGCCGAGTGGGGCCGACAAACGCAAGCTCAGCTCGCGTTGTTTCATAAGCACACAGCTAATGCTGTGGCGAGAGATTATAGTAAATTTGTCGAAGCTCCAGATTATAGCTGGCTGGCCGTCCTGCAGAATTCCATCCTGTCGCTTAAGCATCCGGCGTTATCGCGTCCACCACCTACAAGAGATGGTATTGAAGTGCACGTCTGTCATAGCCTAATGCGGCAGTTTGAGGTGCTCCATAATCGGCTGCTGGCTGCATTCGATTCAGATCCTAGTTTGACGCCAGCCGATATACTGATTGTGGTGCCTAATCTTATTGCCGCTACACCTATCGTGAACGCCGTATTCGGTGCCGCTCTACCAAGAGATCCATGTCGCATCCCCTATCGTATCACTGGTTTAGCTCCGTCTCAAACTAACGTGCTCGCCCATATTTTAGTTGACTGGTTGACCCTGGGTGACCGCGCTTTTAATGCGTCTACATTAATTGAATGGCTACGTGTAGATGAGATTGCGGCACGGTACGATATTAATCCAGAAGAATTAGAGACTGTTCAGGGATGGTTAAAAGATGCTGGCGGTCGCCGATCGTTTTCACCTAATGAGCGGCGACATGTTAACGAATCTCAAGCACGCCATACATTTTCTAATGCCTTAATGCGGTTATTTCTCGGCTATGCGATGCCGGATAACTCACTACCTGTTGCCGATTGGCTTCCAGTAGCAGCGCCTATCGGCACCAATTCTATATTACTTGGGAGGCTAGCTCAATTTATTGATGAGCTAGATGCATTTGCGCTTGCATGCGCAACACCAAAGACAGTTTTTCAGTGGCGCAATCTACTGAACAGCGCCCTAGAGCAATTCTTCTGTCCTCGTAGTTCAAGTGCTGACTCATTAAGTGGGCTATTCGCTGCACTCAATACCCTATTTCTTCAAATAGAAGCAGGCGCGCCAGATATACTCCTACCCGCTACTGTTTTGCGTGCGGCGTTATTGTCCGTTATTCATGATCCCACCCATAGCGGAGTTCCATCTGGCGCTGTGACCATATCGTCGCTATCTAGCTTACGCGGCATATCGTTCCGTACTATCTGCATAGTAGGCATTGATGATGGTGTATTACCTACACGTACATGCTCAGACGAGTTCGACTTGATGGCTGCATTTTCGCAACCTGGTGACTGGAGGCGTCGTGATGATGAGCGAAACTTGTTCCTGGACCTTATATTAGCTGCGCGCGATACTGTAATTTTTAGCTATACAGGGCGTAATATCCGCGACAACAGTGAGCTACTCCCATCAGCGCTATTGACTGAGTTGCTTGACTACCTCGCATTATTAAGGGCTGGAGAGGTAGCAAGCACTGATGAAATTGCATTAGCGCGTTGCAGTTTTATTACCGAACACCCGCTGAAGTCGTTCGAGCTATATTATTTTTCGATTCAGGATCTTTTATTAACTTACGATTCGGATTATGTAAAAACAGCCGAGGCGGTTGCCGACCCTACTCAGGATGCTCGGGACAGCATGGCACTATTTTTTAGCGACGCGCTGCCTCCTGATACGCATGAGATGATAGGGTTAGAGGAATTGATAAGATTTTGGCGCCACCCGCAAAGTACGCTATTGCGTGAAAGACTAGGCATCGTGCTTCATCGAGCACAGAAGAAACTACCTGATATCGAACCGTACGAGTTCAGCTACGAAGCGAGCGATGCTCTGGCCGAGCGCATTTTGCCATTACTAGTAGATTCACCGGTATATATTGAACAAGCATATCATATCGCACGCGCCATTCCAGAATTACCTGGAGGTGCAACTGGACTCGCGATACAAGAGCGCGAGGTAATAGCGCTAAGCAAGCTGGCCGAGAAAATACGGGAGCGGTCTGGCGGCATTGGATTTAAAACTGTTGAATTCTCAATCCATATTGCCCCGTACTGGCCTGGACAGCTTGAATCTGTATCGGAGCTGTTAGATCAGGTGCCAGCATGGAGAAAAACCCTGTTATTACCGACAGTATTAACTGGCGTGCTAGATAATACAGCACGTGATGAATTAGTACTTTATCGCTACGCCAGGCCGACGGCACGTGATTACCTCGATGCATGGCTGCGCCATTTATGCTGGTGTGCCGCAAGTCCACAGGCATCTCGCCATACGCTATGGATCGGCCATGATACACATTTCATGTTTACAACGCCACGGAATCCAAACATATACTTAGGTGAGCTATGTGCTCTATATCGTGCTGGGTTGCGCGCACCATTGCGTTTCTTTCCAAAAAGTGGATGGTTATTCGTATCGAAAAATGCATCTGCTGCCCGTTATACTTGGTCAAATGACCGTACGGGCGGCGAGCTTGCTGATCCAGCAATCCAGCTCTCGCTGCGTGGTACATCGATGACACTAGATAATACTTCTGTAGCTATTGCTAGGACGGTATTCGAACCGCTACTAGCACACCTACAGCTAGCAAAAGAATCCTCATGAGCCTCGACGTGTTTGAACTCGATGTTTTTACCTGCAGACTCGATGGGGTGACCCAGATCGAGGCCTCTGCTGGTACTGGGAAAACTTGGAATATCTGTGCGCTTTATATCCGTTTATTACTTGAAAAGAACCTGCAAGCAAACCAGATTTTGGTTGTAACCTTTACGAAAGCCGCTACCGCGGAGCTGCGCGAGAAAATACGGTTGCGTTTAATACAACTCGAAAAATCTCTCGCACTGGGTGACCCAGTTTTCACTGAGCTCATCCGACGTATCGTAGATGCTAAGACGCCAGAAATAGCTACGCAATATGCACTAAGACAGATCCGGCAGGCGTTGAATAGTTTCGATCAGGCTGCAATCTATACAATTCATTCATTCTGCCAGCGTGCGCTGCAAGAATCGCCATTTGCGGCTGCAATGCCGTTCTCGTTTGAGATTGAAGCTGACGATACTGCACTAAGATTCGATGTCTCCGCGCAGTTTTGGCGTGAGCATGTAGAAAGGGAAGCGGCACGTTCGACTGGATTTGCACACTGGCTTATCTCTCATGGCGCTGCACCTACAGCTTTACAAGCACTACTCGATCAACGCCTAAAAAAACCACTAGCCAAAATTGTATGGACCGACCCAGTGTGTGATGTGACGGTTGATATGACGCTTGATCATTTTAAGCGTATTGTTAATCTATGGCTTGCAGAGCGAAAGCAGATCTCGAAGTGGCTTCTCAATTCTTCTGCTCAATTAAACCAGCGCACACATAATCCAGCTCATATACAAGAGGCGCTAGAGGCATGGGAACGCTTTTTTGTTCGTGGCAATCGCTATGCGCCGCTTCCGAAGGAAGCACTAAAGCTAACTTCGTCTTCACTCATTGCTGCAACGAAGGTTAAATGCCAGCCACCTATACATGCTTTCTCAGACTGTGCAAATGCGTTAGTTTCTGCACTGTGCGTAGAGCACACGACGCATCTTCGTCTTTGGTTTTCCCTCGTTCGTAAATGGTTGCGTATCGGGCCATCGATTATCGCTCAACGCAAGCGCGAGGCGCGAGTTATGTCTTTTAATGACTTGCCATCTAGCTTATATGATGCGCTGCATTCACATAGTTGGCTTGTTGATGCCCTACGTGAGCGCTATTTAGCAGCGTTAATCGATGAATTCCAGGATACAGACCCATTGCAATTTGGCATCTTTCACCAGATTTTTGCCCCGAAAGGTCCATTGTTTCTCGTTGGTGATCCAAAGCAAGCGATCTATAGTTTTCGCGGGGCCGATTTACATACATACCTAAATGCTCGTACTCATGTTCATGCTCGCTATACGCTAGCTATCAATCAGCGCTCCGATGCAACAATAGTTTCTGCATGCAACCGATTATTTAGTAATAATTCTTATGCCTTTGTGCTTGATGGACTTGACTATCATCCTGTGCGTTCTGGGATAAGATCACGTCTAAAATTTTTGGACCGGCGCGATCCGCTCTCTATAACTCATGGTACTAGAGCGGCCCTAAGGGTATGGTGGCTACCAGATCATCCTATACTTAATAAGTGTGATGCTCAATATGCAGCCGCTGAAGCGTGCGCAGCAGAGGTTGCGCGGCTTATATGTGATGCGCGTGGTGGCAATGTACTAATTGGCAGTAAGCCGTTAGCACCGGCAGATATCGCCGTACTTGTACAGACGCATCGGCAGGGTATGTTGATAAAACAAGTATTTCATAAATATAGTATCGGTAGTGTAGAGCTTGCTCAAGCCTCAGTATTTAAGTCGTTCGATGCCGAACAGTTCGAACGTCTTTTTCTGGCAATCGATACACCAGGTGACTTGCAGCGGTTGCGTGCGGCTCTATCTACAGACTGGATCGGTTTAGACGCTACAACATTATGGGCTATGGACCAAGCCGAGTCAGCGCAGCCAGAATCCAACCAATCTTATTCAATCTGCTTAGAAATGAACTCAGTAGCGTGGGTGGAACTCTTTTCAAGCTATCGGCGGCTTTGGCAGGAGCACGGCTTTGCACCGATGTGGCGCATTGTATTGCGTGATTTGCGTATTACAATGCGCTTAGCAAACTTAGATGATAGTAAGCGCAGGATAACTAACATGAATCATCTAGCTGAACTAATTCAGGCGCGCGATAACGAATATCCAGGTATCGCGCCAACCCTGTGTTGGCTGAGTGCTCAACGAGCGGACCCAGGCATCAGCGATGATACACAATTGCGTCTAGAATCAGATTCTGATCTTGTCCAGATTGTTACAATTCATAAGTCTAAGGGGATAGAATATCCTGTGATATTTTGTCCGTTCCTGAGCAATGGCGCATTAGGTGCAACACACCTATACGAGACATTATCGGCAGCGCGCGAGTATTATTGTGATGATGGACTTGCTATTTTACACTTTGGGTGCGACGATGAGGAAGCACAGAGAATTGATCGAAGTGTAATGCGTGAACAGGCTGCTGAGCGTGTACGGCTAATCTATGTCGCGATCACGCGCGCAGTATATCGATGCTATCTTGTAGCGGGAATTTATACGAGCGGTGCTCATAAATCAACAAAAGAGTCGCGCCAGAGCGTTCTGAATTGGCTTGTTTCTGGTGGGGGAGTGCATTTCAATAAATGGTTAAATACGCCGCCCGAGGCGGCCGCATTGGAAAAATGCTGGCAAGCATTGCAAAATGATAAAGATTCTGGTATCGCTATTGTACCTCTACCAACCGTAGCCCCCTGTGATGTGCTGTTACCTCTAGTTAATACGTCGCACGCGTTAGTTCGTACACCCATTCTGGCTCGTCGTCTCTTTAAGACTTGGAAAATTTCGAGTTTCAGCTCACTCGCTATGACGCGGCAGAGATTATTACCAGATAATGACGATATATTACATGTAAGACCAGATTACGATAATGATATTACTCGAGTTGATATACAGGCAATTACATTGGAAGCGGAGACTATTCCTGATAGTAAAATAATTAAGCTGGATTCTGACGATATTCTAAACTTCCCCCGGGGACCAACCGCAGGCGATTGTTTACATCGGTTAATGGAGATTGCTAATCTTCATGATCCTTTGAGCTGGCCCGCTGCTATCGTAGGCGCACTCGCTGATCGGCCAGTGAATTCGCCTACTTTAAGTAGATTACAGCTTACTACTATGATGATGCGTCTATTACGGGATATTGCGCATACTCAACTTGAAACAGAGTTCACGCTTGGAGAGCTAGATCCATCACATCGATTAACTGAGCTTGAATTTGTTTTTCCAGTTACATCTCTTGACATAAGCCGGTTTTCAATAATGCTTGAGGAGCATGGTATTGTCGGGGTAGCTCTTAGCCATGGTATTTTACATGGTTACCTGAAAGGATTTATCGATGCTGTGGTTAAATTCCGAGACCAGTTTTGGATTATTGACTGGAAATCAAATTATCTCGGTAACTTACCCAGTGCGTATCATACGCATGTGCTATCATCCGTAATGGATGCACATTCATACCGGCTTCAGGCGTTAATCTACACGATTGCGATACACCGATATATGCAGTCACGAGTAAAAGATTACGACTACGAAACACATTTCGGCGCAACTCTTTATCTATTCTTAAGAGGTGTTCGGCCGGATTGGCCTGGTGCAGGTATATCTCGATTCAGACCGACCTTAGACGCCATCAAAGCCTTTGATGCACTATTTTCAGCAAAGGATAGGCATGTCTAAGTTTAGTAGTCGAAAGCTATATTCGTTTTTCAAACAGGCTGGTAATGTATAATACTGCATTATCTCGTGGATTTTCTAGCCGAACCGCTGAGCTTTCTAAGCGTGTAGGAGCGTCCCCCGGCGATGTAAAAATTGCCGAAGCTGCTTCTAAGATGCTCAGCCAAGCGCTTTTAAACGGACATGTCTGTATTGAATTAACGGTACTGGCTCAGGAATTTGGGCAACTACCTGACACGATTCGTACGTCATTAGTCTCGAGCGGTATTGCTATATGTATCAATAACAATGATCCGGTACCTTGTTTACCTCTCGTTATTGACAGCGATAATCGGTTATATCTCGCGCGTTATTACGAATTTGAACGCGGGCTCGCCAATGCACTAAGTATTCGCGCACAGGCAGAGCCTAATAAGATAGCGTCTAATAACGCTCAGCGGTGGCATGGGATACTATCCCGCTATTTCGGGGAATCAAGAGATAATAGTCTTGACTGGCAGCGCGTCGCAGCAGCTGTAGCCTGTTTTGGACAACTAACAATTGTTAGCGGTGGACCGGGCACAGGTAAGACAACTACAGTTCTTGGCATGTTAGCATGTTTGCTTGATGATCAACCTGATTTACGTATCGCGTTGGCAGCGCCTACTGGCAAAGCAGCGCGGCATATGTTAGAAGCATTAGAGGTTCACAAAGACCGATTAGCTAAAAATATTGCTACTCGGCTACCAACGACATCGTATACACTGCATCGGTTGCTGGGTAGCACCCTGAACAAGGGCTTCCGATACCATCGGCGCAACCCTTTGCCATACGATATTATCGTTATTGATGAGGCGTCGATGATCGATATCGCTCTAGCAAGTCGATTAGTGGATGCTGTTTCACCGCACGCTCGATTAATCTTATTGGGTGATAAGGATCAATTAGCTGCAGTTGATGCGGGATCAGTGTTTGCTGAATTGAATACTTATTCATGTTATGTTGGGGAGCGCTCTAAGCGTATCGCACAGGCAGTTGGTTGCACGGCTGAAATATTGAAAAATGCAGTTTCTAAATATGCTCGCTATGGCCCGCCTCAATTATATAATGCCGGAAATTATCGAGCTTTATTAGTTAATACACAACAAAATCAATGGGATCAACTAACTACAGCACCAGACCCTCAGAGCACAGATATACTGCCTCTTAATAACTTGTGTTGTTGTCAATATAGTCGGGCTATTAGCGTCACGAGGTCTTCTGCGTCGACTCAGGTAAAACAGCTTACTAAAGCTATGCAAGTTACTGCACTAGCTCCACTTTCAGTATCTGAACAGAGTAATCTATTTTTTTCTGACAATTCCGCAGAGGCGGCAGACATCTATAAACCAGCGCAAAATAATACAGCGAGATCGGTAGTCTGCACACTGTCGCCCGCGCTTTCTAATTGTGTTGTCTGGTTACAGACTAATTATCGATTTAATCGAGACTCTCCAATTGGACAATTGTCCACTGCAATTCGAGAAGGTTCATCTCAGAATGCACTAAACGTACTTAATAAAATAGATCATCGCTCGGGTGTATATTTTATCGAAGATAACGGGCCAATACTCGGTTACATAGCGCGAGAATATATTATCCGGAGTTTCGCACACTACGCAGAGTTACTAATAGAAGTGATGAAGCAACGAGCGCCAGAAGTCGGGGCGCTATTTGATGCGCTTAATGCATTTCGTGTTCTATGCGCTGTCCGAGCTGGCCCGTATGGTGTTGATACCTTAAACAATTGGATTACTATAAAATTACTTCGGCTTGCACGCTTGCCTTTTTCATCAAGTACCCAGTGGTTTGCAGGCCGTCCGATTATTATTACGCATAATAACTATGCACTTGGTTTATTTAATGGAGATATTGGTCTAGCTCTGCCATCCAGCGATGGGACACTTCGAGTAGTCTTCGAAAGGGGTGCTGGGAAGTGCCAAAGCGTATCGCCTAGAATGCTATCGTCGCACGATACAGCATTTGCCCTCACAGTTCATAAATCACAAGGCTCGGAATTCGAGCGAGCAGCGCTTGTGTTGCCACCTACATTTAGCAAGACCTTATCTCGGGAACTAATTTATACAGCTGTAACACGAGCACGGGCTCAAATCACGATTATTGGCACACACTCTATTATAGAGCAAGCTATTAATACGCCAACACGTCGCCATACTGGGCTAGCAGCACGTTTACAGTATGCAACATGTACAAAACAAGAAACAACTACCCTGTTATAATAAAGTTATTAACTATCTAGTTAAGCCCTCGTAATTAAAAGATATTATCTTAAATAAAAGTTGAGCATAGTTCTATTAAATTTTAATTTAAACGCTCAATTTATTATCACAGTATAATATACGCTAAAAGCTTCTAATATATAAAATTTTTAGCTTTTTGTACCAATCAAAAAACTATTTAAAAATAGAAAATACTCTTAATATTATCATAATATGATGTAGTACCTACCTAAAATAGATTTATATAATTTATATATTAGATATTGAATATCTTATTATAAATCCCAAAAAACTACAGCTTGTAGAATAAAAAACAATAAGTATTTTTACTATATCACTCAGATTTATAACAAAGGGGGAGAAGTATATACATTCTTAGGTTAAATATACAGAAAATATGAATAACATTAGCGACCTGTAGCTAATAATAGCAGAGCTTATCGAAAAAACGCTTGCTATTGAATTATTTTTCCAGTTATTAAACTAAAGCTCCAATGATTAAACTACTGGTTAGATAATTCTATAAAAATCCGCGAAGCCCAGTATAGATACTTCCTAGTTTCTGTACCCGCGGAATCACCTATATAAAGTGAATATATTTATGCATATTAGATATCTCTCCGCATCTTGATGCGCCCTCCCATAGATTTAGCAGCATAAAAACAATTATTATATTTATAATCTGGGCTCTTTAGTGTCTTAATTACTAACCTAGTGTGGATTAATGCGTCTTAAGACTATTTACAAATATAATTTATTGTTTATGATAAATTTTAGTACCCGAATGTTTAAACTCCATTGCCTTAGCTTTCATTCCCTTATGCAGCGCCTCCACTTCATTAATACCTTGCTTCTCTGCAAAATCTCTTACATCTTGTGTGATTTTCATTGAGCAAAAATGCGGACCACACATAGAGCAAAAATGAGCGACTTTAGAAGAATTCTTAGGAAGTGTCTCGTCGTGAAAGTTTCGCGCTTTCTCTGGATCAAGCCCGAGATTAAACTGATCCTCCCAGCGGAATTCAAAGCGAGCTCTCGATAATGCATTGTCACGTACCTGAGCGCCTGGGTGTCCTTTAGCCAAATCAGCAGCGTGTGCTGCTATTTTATAAGTTATAATACCTTCTTTAACATCGTTTTTATTTGGTAACCCTAAGTGTTCTTTTGGCGTTACATAGCACAGCATCGCCGTTCCAAGCCAGCCGATCATCGCCGCTCCAATACCAGACGTAATATGATCGTATCCTGGTGCAATATCGGTTGTTAACGGTCCTAGTGTATAGAAGGGTGCCTCGTTACACCACTCTAGCTGCAAGTCCATATTTTCCTTGATTAACTGCATCGGAACATGTCCAGGACCTTCAATCATCGTTTGTATATCGTGCTGCCACGCGATTTGCGTTAGCTTACCGAGTGTTTTAAGTTCAGCAAGCTGTGCCTCGTCGTTTGCGTCATAGATTGAGCCTGGCCTCAATCCGTCACCCAGCGAGAAGCTGACGTCATATGCTTTCATAATCTCACAGATATCTTCGAAATGCTCGTATAGAAAACTTTCTCGGTGATGAGAGAGACACCACTTGGCCATAATTGAACCACCACGAGAAACAATCCCCGTCATCCGCTGTGCTGTCATAGGCACGTAGCGCAGTAAGACACCTGCGTGTATCGTGAAGTAGTCGACACCCTGTTCTGCTTGTTCAATCAACGTGTCTCGAAAAATTTCCCACGTTAGATCTTCTGCTTTGCCATGCACTTTCTCTAGTGCTTGGTATATTGGTACAGTACCAATTGGTACTGTGCTATTTCGGATGATCCATTCGCGTGTTTCATGGATATTTTTACCAGTAGATAAGTCCATAACGGTATCACCGCCCCAGCGAATTGCCCATATCATCTTATCAACTTCTTCGCCAATTGATGATGTGACGGCCGAGTTACCGATATTAGCATTAATCTTTACTAGAAAATTTCGGCCGATAATCATCGGCTCAGATTCTGGATGATTAATATTAGCTGGAATAATCGCACGACCACGCGCGATCTCTTGGCGTACAAATTCTGGTGTAATTTCGTGGACCTGCTTTATACCAGATACTGGCGATCCAAATGACTTACCACGATGCTGTCGGCCGATTAGATCAGCTAGTTTAGAGCCTTGAGGTCCGCTAGCATATAAACTCTCAAGATACTCATAACGACGTTGATTTTCGCGGATCGAAACAAATTCCATTTCTGGCGTGATCATGCCACAACGCGCATAATGCATTTGTGTTATATTAACGCCAGCCTTAGCCCGTCTTGGCGAGCGATACAAGCCCGGAAAGCGTAAGTGTGTAGTCTCTTGATCTGCCGCATAATTTTGACCATACTGGCTTGAGAAATCTTTTTTTAAACGCTCAGTATCTTTACGCTCCTCAATCCATGTCTCACGTAGCGCCGGTAAGCCAATTCGGATATCGATTGTAGCCTCTGGATCTGAATAGGGTCCAGAAGTATCATAGACTGTAATCGGAGGATTTTTCTCACCACCGAATATAGTCGGCGTATCAGCTTGGCTAATTTCGCGCATTGGAACCCGAAGATCGGGCCGAGAGCCCACTACGTAGATCTTGCGGGAATTAGGAAGGGGAGTAATAGCAGTATCGTCTACACGTGCGGATTCAGCCAAAAACTTTAGATTAGTAACCATCGAATGTCTCCTATAATCAATGGTAATATAATACGAGAATGGTAAAAGGTAGTAATATGAGAGGCGAACTAAAAAACTACAGCTTGTTGGCATCGAACATTTTTTAGGCTGTCATTGCTTAACTTAGGTTTAAAAAATATTTTATCGAAAGCAAACAAGTAACAACACCATATACAATGTTAACCCACTTCTCCTTAATGTTTCTACATTATAGAAGTATAAAATACCAAGTTAAGCTCACTTTTTAAGTGACATTAGTAAGATACATTACTTCCCACAATAACCAAATAAGATATAGCTTATAAGATTAAAAGCTTTCTTTAAGAGAGATAAATTGTTATAAATAATTTTTTAACCCAGTATTGATAATACTAAACAGTAGTATATCTATCTAAAAACATAGTAGAAACTAAACAAACTTATAAATATTTTCACTATAACTCTGAAACGGATATTATACGTATTTTATAAAAGAAATATACTTAGTGCGGCACTATATAACGAATTAGTTATTTAATTTTTAAACAATTAAAAATTAATATTATTTTTTTATAAAAAATTATACGTTTTTTTATATACATACACGTATCATACTATTTTAGATAGAACAATTATTATTATTTTATACTATATAAATAGTATTCTAATTATGTTGATCTTAGTCTAGCCGCACTTATAGATCTACTAATTAGTGCGGCTAGTTAATTTATTTTATTATTTACCGGCATCGAGCTACTACTATAGTAGATACTTTTATTATAGCTAATATTTCATATATCACTTTCCCTATGAGGCTAACTTATTTTTTATAAAAAACTATATTTTATTCTAATACAGAAGTGTATATACTATATGCAGCTGAATTTACTATTTAAATATATTCATTTTTCTTACTAGAAAAGAGAATTATTTAGAGCTTTATTGCTGTACTTAATATTACATGAGGTATTCTAGATTGATACATTTATTATGATTAGTAAAGTTTACGGGGCGGTAAAGAGCGTCGAATTTGTTTACGCAACCTTGCTACAGCTGCTGCTTTTTTCCTTTTGCGCTCAGCAGTAGGTTTTTCATATGCTGTGCGAGCGCGCAACTCTTTAATTAAGCCGGTGCTTTCAATAGAACGCCGAAAGCGACGCAGTGCAACTTCGACGGGCTCATTAGGCTTAGGGATAACAGTAGTCAAATTATTCCTTTAAATTTAATAAAAATATGATGTTTACTTATATAAAACATTATCCAGGAGGCAGGCAATATCCGGAATATTAACATATACCAATAGTTATGTAATCTATTGCACTGCTAATAACATCTTATCTTTTTTAATAAAAAAGATCCTTCTGCACTAAATCAAAGATATATGTATGTACTCAATATAAAATTTGTTGAAAAACTCACATAACTAATTTTTCTATAAGCACTTAGGTGTTTCAACGTTTTTTCAATAATAAAAATATATCATATTTTTATTATACTATAGTTATAGTAAAAATAACAACATCAATAGAATTGCCGTTTTACTTGTATATAAAAGTACATATAGTTTATAATATATGTAAATAATAAGCCTATCTTATTATTTTAACTTACTTAATAAGTAATTACTAGTTAACTAATACATAAAAATTATCTGAGCAAATAAAAGAGTAGTTTATATAAAGAAATTAATATAATTTTCCTCTAGAATATTAATTCTGTACTTGATATTACAAATATTTCTAATTAACATCAATTAGGTGATTGCTGCATAGCAATAACGCAATAAATTTTAGGGGGCTTAAGCATATAAAAGCAGGATATAGATTTATAAAATCTAAATTTTAGAAATCAAAATTCCTATCTAATGTATTATAAATAACAATATTTTTAGAAAAATTCCAAAATCAGATATCTATGTAAACATTTTAATGCTAAGAATCTACCCCACAGGCCAAGCTTTTTCTTAAAATATTGAGTACGAGTAAAAATATTTAAAATATATCATTAATATAAACTTTATATAATTCCTTTAATAGGATGTATATTATTAAATAATAATTATAATAAAACTTAGCATAGAATTTTAACTTTCTATGTAATACGATTTGTTAATACAATATCTTTGTATAGGTCGGTATAGAGAGCGTTATTTTTGTATTAGACACAATAATTCATAACTGCAAATAAAAGTGCGGTCTAAAAAATACAATTATTATTCAAATGTCAATACCGTATTTATTCTGTTATTTCTCCTTGTATATCTAAAATAGTACTTTTACTACCCGTATAGTATTTTTTATACACTATGGTCCCGGAGACCGGACTCGAACCGGTAAGCCGTGAAGCGGCGGATTTTCTTCACACTACGCCTTTCGGCGCCACCAATTTTGCAAAGGCTGATGTTTGTGCGCTGGACTATGCCTTCACCATTGTATGATACTACTTAGTTTATTTGTAATATTGTACATTAGGTGCCCTCCGTCTAGTCTCTACACCTTTTTATCAAGTTTATAAACCTGACTATTTTGGCTCGGCGTTACCTCGGCTTACACACCAGGGGATTCGCCGGATTTGAAGGGTTCTACATCAGCTGTTTCCGGCTGTGCACTCAAATTATTAAGTCCGCTATGTTTACCAATTTCATCACTCCGGGAAAATATTTTTATATTGTATCATATGTATGATAAATAAAAAAGTTATACTAGACGATATATGTTATAGATGTACAGCTAAATTTTTCTTTACTTTTTAATAAAAACGCTCGTACAGAACTGAATATTTACTAAAAAATAAAAACTTTTATATACTTACTCAAATGTGTTTACACACTAAGTAATAATTTTATTTACATAAATAAAATTATTTAATTCTAATATTAATACTTATTTTTATAGTTTTATAAAACTAACTTTAGAATAATAAAATATCCCTGATATAAGTATATACATTTTTATTAAAAATACTTAGTATCTTTAGGCCTGAAAAATATTTTTAATACTCTACTTCTGGACTTTTTTATAGATAAATCAATTAGATTATATTTTTTCTATTAAAATATTTAACTAAGTTAAGTAACATAATATATAAATATGGAGTGTGTATAATATTTTGATGAAAAATTATTATATATTAGTAGATAAAAAGTACAATAAGATTCAATAAAACTAAATATACTAGGGTAGTCTATGTATTTTACTGGAATATTTTTTAGGGTACTAGTTAATATAGTTATCTCGTTACTAATATTTATTAATTTAATAGCTATTAAATTAATAAAATCTATATAGATATAAGAACTTATAGCATAGGCTTCCGCACTAGAACGACAATATTTAATTGTAGGATCTATAAGTAATTATAACCCTATTCATTAATCTGTTATTTAAATATCCAGTCTAGACTATATTATATAAAACTTTACTTTTAATAATTTAAAAAAAGTATAGTAAAATGCGGAAATTAGCATGATTGAGTATCATATCTATAAGGCATGATTAAGAAATGAACTTCCTAAAATACTTAGAATATCTATATGCACTACCTACAAAATAATTAGGTGGCGCGTATTTTACATGATACTTTAATATTAATCGCGCTCAAAGCTACTATGTCCTACTACTCTTAAGCTCTAGTGGCAACATGCTTGCATGTTTTATCCCGCTTAAGCATGCATTCGAACACACTTTACTTATGTCTAGGATTTATAGCATCCTAAATAAAAACTTTGATAATAATTTTAAGTCTTGTGAGACAATTTTTTACAGTTTATAATATTCCCTATTATAAAATATATTTTTATACCTGTGAGAGCTGGAAAACTAGTACATAAAACTATTAAAAATTATGAATATAATTATAGTCTATTATTGCGGAATAAACGTTACGACGTGAATTACTAGTTGTACCGTATTAGGCTAAGTTTATATTTCTTGATGTTCCTATTTTTCTAATCTCTGACCAGAGGATAACGTCCGCATAGAAGTTCATATTTTGATCATCTTAGCTAGTGCTAAATTTAAAGTACGCGCCTGTTCTTATAAGACACTTACTCTCGACTGTTCGTATATCTAGAGAGACTAGAGTAAGTGTATGCACTATTATTTCCTTTTTTTGAGGTAATAAAACTTTATAAATTAGCTGGCGAACCTGCGCTAATAAACTAAGAATACCTTTTTAGAAGGATCCTATAAATGTATCTGATAATTAAGAGTCTACGGATACTCCTATCAATAGGGCATTATATTCTATACGATACTGGTATAGAAATACGCAGTGGTATGAAAATACCATAGATACTATTCTAATTTAGAAAATAGAAAACCAGCTTTTAGCTGATTAAAACAATTATATTGTATATTTAGATTTAATAAATATCAAGATGATACTGATCATCGCAGCACTATTTTACTTACTAAAACTTCACACTATTTTGGTATATCTTTTTTAATTATATGGTAGCTTATTACAATATCAGTCAATAAGTCGATTCACCACTTATTTAGTTTGTACTATCAAGCACTGCCGGTATTTTGGTAGTTTCTTGTCTGGTTTAAATAATTAGTTACTGTATATCTTTTCTAGGAGAACTCAGTTTTCGGCGATGTACATTCTATATTTAATAGAGATACAGTAGTCTTCCCATAAGGGTTGCAACCCTATCATTGCATGTGCAAATTAATACAATTAGTCTGAATAGTATAAAATACTGTGGCGAGATAGGATGCTTATCCTTTCTAATATAGGTAGCTACAATCGTCGGTAGATAGTAATCTATCAATGCTTGCCTATCCGTTATTTTTAGATTGTTAAGCCCGCAAAGGTATACCAGCATTTAGCTAGATAGTGATCTTTAATATAGAATCAATAGTTCATAGGTTAGGCTTGCAGTAAGAATTTTCCTAATAGGAATGAAGTATAAAATCAGCATTACGGTTATTCGGACTAATGATCCGATCATAGTATTCTGTGTGGCTCTAGGTAGCTATTTACTAGACATAATTTCTATGCTGGAACGAAATTCTTGCTGCTATTATCCTATCTTGAAAAGATTTCACCTGAAACCAAGGCTTATTTTTAATAAATGCTTATATGATAAAAACTGTATTTTAACTACTGCACTAAACGTTGTAGTATTTACTAACTTTAATGTTGGCTTATAGCAATAAATTTACAAAAATAGTTACATATTGTATACGTTCGGCGTTAATGGCACTAGCACCTCTAATCAACTAAACTATAGTAAATATCCTGCACTTGGGGGGGCAGAAAAAAATAAGTTCAAATCTTGTAGATTTTCCCCTTACTAATTACAGATTTATATAAATCTAACCTTCACCACTATGGTCTTAACACTTATATGCATCGCTACTGAGCTTTTCAATTTATCTAATTTATCTTAGATTAGCGGTCTTCACGGTAATCTAAGATAAATTAGTTTGATGCCCTGATATTTATATATAGAAAAGCCTTCGAGCGATAACGCCTCACTTTTTTAGGATACTTTATGTTTGAGCACGTTAAAGCATTTCCTGGTGATCCCATTTTGTCGCTTAATGAGGATTTTCAGGATGACCCCCGGGTTAATAAGGTAAACCTAAGTATTGGTATTTACTTTGACGCTTACGGTAAGCTTCCAGTAATGGCTGCTGTACGCGACGCGGAACATGCTCTCGCTAGAGAAACAAGACCCCGACCCTACCTGCCAATGGCAGGACTACCTGATTATCGAGATGCAGTATATCAACTAGTATTTGGCAATGTATGCGGTGTACATACTGAGCGGCGTATTGCAACACTGCAGACACTAGGCGGCTCAGGTGCGTTGAAAGTCGGCGCAGATTTTCTACGGCGCACTTTACCTAATGCGCAAGTATGGATTAGTGATCCCAGTTGGGAAAACCACCGCGTGGTATTCGAACGTGCTGGATTCACGGTAAACACCTATCCGTATTACGATAGCGCTACCGGAGGCGTGCGCTTTACAGCAATGCTTGATGCGTTGCGTGCAATTTCGAATCGTCACATTGTGCTGCTGCATGCGTGCTGTCATAATCCGACAGGTGTCGACTTAGACCATCATCAATGGCGAGAAGTTATCTCGCTAATCGAGAAAAAAGAGTTGTTACCGTTCATCGATATGGCATATCAAGGCTTTGGAACAGACCTAGATGATGATGCCTTCGCTGTTCGAGAGCTAACCGCACGGGGTATATCATGCCTAGTTGCGAACTCGTTTTCGAAAAACTTTGCACTATATGGTGAACGCTGCGGGGGTTTAAGTGTTGTATGCCAATCTAATGAGGAGGCAACTCGAGTACTAGGGCAGTTGACCGGCGCAGTACGATCTAACTATAGTAACCCACCCACTTATGGCGCTAAGGTAGTCCATAGGGTACTATGTACACCAATTCTACGTACATTATGGCAGTCAGAGCTCGCCTCAATGTGTAAGCGTATTGCTGCAATGCGCCATGCAATTTATGAACGATTAAAAGACCGCCGTATTGAGGATTCTTTATTATCATGCTATGTTCGACAACGAGGTATGTTTACTTATACTGGCTTTAGTTCTACACAAGTAGACCGTCTACGTACCGAGCACGGCGTGTATCTAGTCCGCTCTGGACGGATGTGTATTGCGGGTCTAAATGAACAGAATATTGATGTTGTCGCCGACGCTATAGCAAGAGTTTTACTTGTATAACAAAGTTTAGGTATTACTAGATTTAATAACTCGCCCTCTTATTATAAAATTGTTACTTGTCTTAAGTTCGGCCTGAGCCGAATATAGATAAATATCTTGTTTTCGTAAAAACGGAGCACAACTAGAAACGCCAAAATATACAATAAAGACTCATCGTGATTTTTAACTAAAATAATCTTCTTATTTACCTAAGACTAGTGCGCTCTTATCTATATAAACATAGTCATAGTAACACTATGCTGGGCTAGCAAGTAACCCATTAGTAGAACATATCTTTTATCTAGTTACGTATAAATAGGCTTAGCTGAAAGCTTCGGTTTCTTCTGCCGTCTCGCTTTGCTCACCTCGACGCATATTCTCTTAATATCTCAATTGACCGCCTGTTAATAGAAAGTTATTTCTAACTGAAAAAATCGCTCATCAATAGATCGCTTAATTAGCTTTTTTGCTAAAAATTAGCATTAAGCTCTGCTAAAAATTAGCTAAACAAGCGACCCAAATAGGGTTTTGTATTAAAAACTCTATTGGGGTCGCTTAATTTCCTCTATATACCTACCTAAACATCTCATGATTTCTATCGATACCACTATATAGTATCTATTCTATAACTATATAGCATATGTGTTCTACTAGCACAGTACAGTTTAATAATTTATAAATTCATTAAAAACTATCTGTATTAGATATATCTAAACCATATTAGCAATTATCTTCTAAACTAGAATTTTATATCTTAAATAGTCACAAAAAATAGTGCCATATTATTTATAATATACTTAATTAGTATTAATAATAGACCACGTCTTCGGTCTCTAGAGATTGCTTTATTATTTATTAATGATAGCCTAATTTTTATTAGAACTTTTAATTTTAAAAAATTTTTTATAAAAAATTGATATAAAAATCAGATAAACTTATAGAGTTTAGTTTTTATTAAAAAACTACAGTTGTTTTTAATTTATTTTAGTAAGTTTTCTAATTAGATAGCATCTATATTTTATTATCTTAATTTACGTATATTCAGTACTGTTAAGTATATGTACTACGAACTTTTTTAGAAAACTGAGTTCGGCTATTTACTTTAATAAAGTCCAGTACCACTTGATTAAATGCACGCGGATGCGTTAAGTTCATCCCGTGCGAGACACCAGCGATTGTTGTTTTGAAAGAATTATTAATATATTTATGTAACCATTTAATATTCTGATGAAAAATAAAGGGACTTTTTTCTCCGAGAACTAGCATAACTGGCAGCAGAATTTTTCTGGCGTCATGCTCGGAAAAAACCGGTACCTGATCTAAAATTTGTGGCCATAGTGTATGTGCATTGTCTCGCGCCATTATCTTAAACCTATCTGCACTCCGCGCCCATGTCCCTTTTTGGCTAACTGAATCAACAAATAACTCTAAACCTGCATCTATCTTACTTTGCTGAATTAGCTCTATAACACGTGTATGTAGCGTGTTACGCTGATACGATGATGCATCGCTGTGTTTAATAAATCCACTCGGGTCAGCTAGCGTTATACTGCGCAACCGTTCTGGAAAACAGTGAGCAAGTTGAAAAACAAGGTAAGCGCCATACGAATGTGCAACTATATGCACCGGCTCGCATACAATATCATCTATAAACTGAATAATCTGCTGTATATGTACGCGCCAACTAAATGGCAGAGAGCGATTTAACTCACGTGTTGGAAAATAATGTCCAAGGCTAAGAGCTAATACTCGATTTATCGATGAAATTGGTACAAACTGCGGTTCCCAATACCGGTAGTCGCATAGCGAACCATGAACTAGTACTACTGGCTCTCCTCTGCCCGCCTGGGCGAACGCAATACTTGAATAATCATCTAGCTTAATTAGTTGAGCGTTTAGCATCGGCGTAATATAGGCCTAGGATTGTATTTTATTTTGTTTTTACCTTAAAGTGCTCAGTTGACTGCCCTGCATATACTGCTCGTTTAAGCCAATTAGGCATTTCTCCTTTGCCATCCCATACGTTTCCATACGCATCACGAAACAAGACTGGTTTTATATCTTTCTCTTTTTCAGCTAGTGCTTCAGCTAAACGCTCAACAGAGATATCGTATTCTGCCATCTGCTTATGAATATACGCAATAATTTTTTGTCTTTTCTGTTCGTCCATAGGGTAAAGTTATTATGTCACAAGCTGTACGGTGCTCCCTTCATTTAGCTTGTTATACAGCGTAGAGAAAGTTTATCTACTATTCTACGCCATTAGCTAAATACAGGTCAGATAGCTAGATATTTAGAATTGCAATTTTTAGCTATATGAGTATTAATTATGCTAAGCACAATTAATACAATCGCTTTTATTTATATACTGAAATATATCGGCGATAAATAGTTATAAATATCAATGGAATAAAATCCAAACTAGATTAGTTTCGTCATTATGAGGTGTAATAAAATTCCTAGTGTTATATCACTATTAGATAACAAACGCGCGTAACAGTTAGGGATGCTTGAATCTAGGCAAGAAATTAGTTATCTTATCAGCTTATTAATATATAAGCGCAGATTTACCCTCATCTCTTTACTTGTTTATATGCAAGTGTAATGCACATTACTTATCTTGTAGCACAATCGGTAACTTAAGCAAAACTTTCGCCGTCATAGATAGTGAAGTGTAGGATACATCCCTAAAAATTGTTAATAAGACTTATCGATAGTGTTTAGGCATAGATACATACAAAAAATGTATAGCTATAGCTCAAGTACTTACAGGGTAATATTTTTTTTCTCTGAGAGAAGCTGGCATCACGTATGCCGTTGCGAATAACAGCAAAGCGCGCAGCGCTTAACTACTATTTATTATCCTACTGGCATTACAACATTTTATTAAGATGCTTATCTTGAGTTAATCCAGGTACATAAAAAGTCAAAATATATATTTCAACGCATCCAGCGCTTTTCAAGTGAAATGAAACCTATATAGTAACAGCGTCTTAATGATACTAGGTTTAGCGTGCAACCAGTTTAGTGATTAACATAGATTTTTCCGGGATAAATCCTATTATATAATATAAAGATACAATCCATCTGTATTTAAATAAAGTAGGGCAATCTCTAGAAGAAAAAATAAACCGGCTCAGTATCATAACTGAGCTTGATATAAAAATAACTTAATTATAACGCTTTGATAACTTATAAAGTTATACACTTATAGATGAGCTATAGTATACATACTATGTATATTTTACTCATTATAACATAGAGAATCTCTAGACTTCCTCACCTAGCAAAATTTTTATTCTTACCTAATATTTTAATAATTAGAAAGCCGATAAAACCATGACGGCGTAGTACCTCGTTAGTTATAAATATAACATATGTAGCATATTATGCTATATTTTAGGAAAGTTAGTAAATGCACGGGGCGTATCAGTCATAATGTGATAAATATCTATTCAAATATTTTGAATAGATATTTATTTGTTATATTAACGTTTAATAACGCACCAAGGTGATCTTAAAGTAATCAAGAAGCTTATAACCCGAAATAGGCGACTCAGATCCTACTGGAAATCTAATCACCCCCCCCTACTAACTCTAGGCATAGTAGCAGCGAACATTCTCTACTGCGTGGAAAATAATAAAATAGCAATAAGCTTTAGATAACTAGCTTAAAAAATTTTACCAAAGAAAGAAGGTATAATCTAAGAAGTTTTATAAATACTTATTATTTGTACATTTCTAGGTACTATCTAGTGTAACGGAAAATTAGTCAATTTTTCTAAAAATGCGTTAACTATATTTAATTGCATGCTAGATGTATCTACTATAATATTTTTATTACTCCCTTAAAACTAACGTATGTTCTTACCAGGTATGGCGCATGCAGTACTATACCTCTTAAATCATAAGATTTATATCTAAGACATAAACCTATATAGGCACAACACTAATCTAAGCCACTACTAGGAGTGGATATTAAATAATTAATTTTAAAAATCACTATTTAAAATAGCCCCTATTCTAGAATCTACTAGATAGTAGAGATACATATCACAGTTTATAGTAGGAAGTCTAACGTATTAGAAAAATAAATCTATATTTTTTATATAATTAACTACTTAAAATTTATCTAGGAATAAGCTCTGCTGGTTACTGATTGGGTAGATGATAAATACTATTTAAATGTACACTATAGCTTGGACTAGTTATATATAGATAATACTAGATCAACATATAGTACTTTACTATCTCTATTCTAGATAAAATATTATAAACAAACGGTAGCACTACCATAGATTTAAAATCTACCTAATAGTATTAATACTTTTCGCCTAATGTTTTTATTATTACTGTGCCTAATAAGGATCGATATCTATAAGATACTATATACTTTTTGATATTAGTTTCTTAACACGCAATATTTTTACACTATAACTCTATCTCTTATAGTATCTATAAGTATGGGGGGCGATAATTCTAGTGGGCAATTAGTCAATACTTTTCCAAAGATATATTAATCGCACGGAACACAAGCTCAGTGTTTATAGTTACCTAGTTAAGCTAATTATTAGTAAAAACGTTATCAATCTATAGATATTTTCAGCCGGATAATGAAAATAGCACTTTAGCTTATTATTTTTATATAATAAAATTATACTTAGTATCCATGTGTATTAAAACTAGTTCTATCGGCACAGATTATGTGCAACTTACACTTCCAAAGTTAATTTGGATATTACAGTAGTATAGTATTACCGTGCTCAATCTTTGAGACTAAGTTCTAAGCAATCCCTGCTTAGAAAAATACAACTTTTGGAATTTTCTCTAAAATAATCCAATATTATATATGCCTGTAGCTTATCTAGCTAATATCAGCAGAGCTGTATTATAGTCTTTTGTAATGTATGCCTTAATTTCTATCTGATCTACTAGATTGTTACGACATACCTTGGTCTAAATAGATCTAGAAATTTAAAAACCATTAAAAGTCCCATTAATTTTAAGTAGTAAGTCGTATGAAATAGGCTTATGTTAATACTGCAGTTGTATTCAAATAAAAGTTATTAAAATACTTTTTTAAGAGTAGAGGATATAAATATTAGAAAGCACTACTTATTAAAATTACGAATGCTTTTATACAAAATTAAATATTTTTCTTATAGACCACGTAATGTAGAAATTAGTTAAAAGTATAACTTAAGCATAGTTAGCCTACTCAACTTAGGCAATTACTTAGGTTATCAAATACGCACTTTATAATATAGATGCGAAGATGGTAATACATTTTCTGTACTACCTCTACCTGGTAGGTATTGTTAAGCAACAGCACTAAGAAATTGAGAGTTAACCTAGTTAACGCAACCAAAAATTGTATTAAAGTGCTTGAATATAATTCTTGTCGAGATAGTAAATATATACTATCGTATACTTATAAAGTTAGATTTTAAGAAAATAATTTAATAAAAATTCCGAAAATTATTTTTCCATTTTAGCGGAAAGCTAATATTGTGTTTCTATAAAACAAGATAGTATCTAAATACTAATAAAAAATATATAGCGAATTTTATAATGGTAATTTTTATATATAAATATAAAACATATACTAGACTATATATGAATTATATAATTAGTAGTAAAAAATAATTTAAGTAGTTTAATTTATTAAAATTAATCTTTGGTGTAAGAGCTTACTACAGATTAGTAGTAATTTTAGTCTATCTATATTTTTTTACCTAGTATATACTGAATATAGAATTACGAGGAAAACGACAATTATGTTCAGTCTAGCATTACGTTATCGGCGGTATCGAAGACTATACTATAGAAAATAAAGCACAAATAAACTCACTAACTGCCATGCCTAGCATAGCTGGCACTTTTATCCAAGAGCTACCTTAAATTATATGTGCAAGTATATTAAAGTAACATTAACTTAATGCTAAGCACAGTCACACTGTAACTATTTTTAATGAATACAAAATTCATGAACATTTATATAAGTTCACTGCTTTGCTCAAGCTGAATACGAATTAATTGAGCAATCGACTCGAGCTTTCCTAGTTTGGCAATTGTACGTTTATATGGTTTAAGTTTTTCATCAGCACGGCGCGGAATCACATGGAAATGCACATGCGGCACAGTCTGACCGGCTGCAACTCCATTAAGCTGAGTTACTAGAATACCCTCCGGTTTTAACGCAGCTCGCACAGCAATAGCAACCCGGCGAATCGTATGGAAGCAGATAGCTCCTGCTATATCCGATAAATCAAAGATCTCTGCTACAGCCTCTTTTGGTACTACTAATACGTGGCCATCAGCTTCTGGCATAAAATCCATAAAAGCTAAAACTTTTTTTGATTCTAATACTTTAACACACGTTAATTCACCGCGCAAAATTTTTGCAAATATATTATGATTATCGTAGTGCATTACAGCTCCAACATCGGGTTAGATATATATCTAATATAACGAAACTTTATTTTATTAATTATTTATTAGATATTGAATATTAGTCTATTTATAGAGTATTTAGCACCGATATTTATAATAAGCTATTATACTTTAATCATTAGTATGATCTAACGATTAAAAAAATTTTGTAATGTGTAATTATACTTATTTTTAAGTATTTTTTATATTAAAAAATTTAGAAAATTTAAACTAAACAATTCTACACCAGAATAATAGGCGATGTCCAGTATTGCAAGTCATTTATCAGATTCCCTCATCCCATAGAACACTCTTATTTTAAATAATCTTTTCGCTGGTTTATATAACCAATTCTATTCCCGTTAGTTTTTATATACAAAAACCCTATTTCTTCAAAATTATAGTGCCTGTACGTTATATAAAACTCTTTATTATTAATAATTAACCTTTTCCATAAAATAATATAGTCCTTATCTGTTTAGTAGGATTTATATCTTACTTATATATTTTAAAGATATTTATTTTAAAGAAATATGAAGTACTTTATAAAGTTAAATAAGTAATTTTATGTTTTATATAAACGACTTAATTATATTAAGCTTACGCAAGCATTAAATTATTATATTGATATTGTGTTAAAATAAATTAAAAGCAAAATATATTTTTTTATATACTTTTACTTAGATAAAAATAATTTTTAATTTTTTAAAAAATTTTCAAACTAAATTAATATCTTTTTATTTAAAATTCGTTTTTGTTAAAATAATTCTTATTAAAATATGTAAAGAATATACACTTATTAGTATATTACTTGTCTTATAAATGAGTACCAGTCTTTAATTAAGCAGTATAGATAGTACATCTACGCGCATATATTAAACTAATATAGTTCTACTCTATATTGTTCTTTTTTAGAAGAAGGGCTTAAGACTATAAAATATATATACCAGTATTTAGTAAAAATCTATTACTTAAAATTTAATTATTAACTAAAGGTGCCTACTACAATTATTTTTTTATTTATAATAAGTTGATATTTATTTACACTAATACTAGTTAATTACTATGTATGTATTAGGTTACATAACCTATAGCGAAGTAGATATTTTCTGTATTTCCATATGCATACAAAATTTATTAAAATTTTATGATATTGATGTAGAATACTATTCCTTCTAAATCGAAATTACATTTTAATATAAACTAATAATTTTAGTTATTTAATAAATTCTTATTTGTAGGTTTGTAGCAATACACATACTGTTTTATATAAATTCAATTAAACTTACTATACTATAGTACTTTATAGGTATATAATCTAATTAATTAAATAAATAAAGCTATGCAACATAAAATATCATTTATATAAAAAATATTTCAATTTTTTATATAAACCTATAAAAATAACATCGAGAATAAATATTTATTTTTTAAATAAGCTAAAGATAGTTAAATGTTAGTTAACATAGCTATTACCTTTTTAGGGCCAGTCTTTAAATACTTAAAAAGTATTTACTTTCTAGTAGATACTTTTTACTTATAACATTACTATTTCTAATATTTTATATATAAACCAGTAAAATTAATAATTTTTTTCACTGATTATTATTCTAAGAATTTATAGAATTAATTATTTTTAATAAAATTAATAAGTATTTTTAGCCATAGCTTAAATAGCTCTTATATAACTATTAACCGGATTATAGATATATATAGAAAGTAGCATAACTACGATGAAAGTGTTCTCTACCTAAATAATCTAATTAATATATCTCTGTTATGAGAGAGATATATTATAAGCTATCTGCTTATTTTTTATTAAAATTAGTATCTTTATTTAAATAGAATATAGCATAAAATATGCCGCTATATCTAGTTAAGCATAGACTATTTTATAGCTCTACTAGAGCCTAGAAATTATCTCCTGCTATTATACGAGCATAAAAATTTTTGTTATTTAGCATGTAGATAAATTTTTTATATTTATGCATATATAATATGTGTATAAATAATATTTTTTTAATTAATTCTTGAATGTTGGTTAAATAGAATTAACTATATTCCAGTTACCTAAATCTGTTGAATTATTTTTTTATAATTTATATTATATTCTGATAATTCTTACTTGCGTTTATAGTTAAAAATATATTTTTGCGCGTATCTTGTATTGTGATGCACCATTTTATAAAGACTATCTAGTCGTAATATTATGAAGTCATATACTTAGCTTACTACTGTTATCTATAATATATAGACTATTTTGCACGCTAGATTCTACTTATAGCTCAAATAGATAGCTTAATCTATTACGACCTAGAAAGTAAGCTAGGGGCCAATAATCTACTATTTATTGAATAAAACCTTATTTAAGATGGCTTACCTAAATTTTCATTAAAATAAATACTAGAAATGTAAATTATATAATTATGTTAGGCGCATACTAATACTTATTAATTAGAGCTCGCTATGCTATCGCAGCTAGATAGCTAGATAGCGAGCTTGAATCTATCTAAGGGGATTAATTGCAGGATAGTTAGCGCTATCCTGCAATTAGCCCTCAAGGTCTCTATAGTTCACTGACTTGTTACTACAATACTTGTTGTATTGCTCTCTACATACCTGTTGATTTAATCTTTTAAATAAGCTTATTTAGGTATATTTTAATAGTATTAAGTACCTTATGCTTCTAATAAATAAAACAAAAAATATTATAGAGATATAGAAGATTAGATCTTGCCGATTATGTCTAATGACGGCTTTATCGTCTTATTACCTGGTATCCACTTGGCTGGGCATACTTCACCCGGATGCGACTCGACGTACTGAGCAGCCTGTATTTTGCGTAGCAACTCTCTAGCATCACGCCCAATACCGTTGTCATGAATCTCATACATCTTAATCTGGCCTTCCGGATTAATCACGAATGTACCGCGCTGTGCAAGGCCTTCTTCTTCGATAAGAACCCCGAAATTTCGGGCTAACGTAGCTGTTGGATCGCCTATTAGGGGGTACTTTACCTTAGAGATTGTTTCTGATGTGTCATGCCAAGATTTATGCGTGAAATGCGTATCCGTTGATATGCCATAGATCTCTACGCCGAGCTTTTGAAATTCAGCATAGTGGTCTGCTAAATCACCTAACTCGGTTGGGCATACGAACGTAAAGTCAGCCGGATAAAATACAATAGCCGACCATTTTCCTTTCAAACTTTCTTCCGTGATTGTCACGAAAGCATTATTGCAATAGGCAGTTACTTTGAAGGGTTTGACCCGCGTGTTGATAAGAGACATTTCGCTTTTCTTTCTTAGGTTAAAAACGACTACCCCGGATCTTACGACAAAGAGTATAACATGGTAAAGCTATTTAATTATTTATCTAAAAGATATAATGCTACCCTTACAGATCCAGGATATCACTATCAGCATTAAAATCGTTATATATCTTTACCTAACTTGAATAAATGCGTACAATATAACATTGTTGTGCTTTATCATAGATTTATCGTGATGTAATATATTACAAAATATAGTTACACCAAAATATCTCATAATAAATCATACGAGATACCTCAATCTAGTATTTTGATCATGGTTAATCCATTGCCGCTTCATTGTCGATACAAAAGTAATATACGAGTTTACCAGCCCATATATTGGGCATGACTAACATTATATTCCGCCCCTCTGCTCTCGCATCGCAGTCTAGTTTATCTATGGATGATGTGATGCAGGCGATTCAGCTCGCACTCGTCTACTGTCAGGAACGTGGGGAATTACTAACACCCCTACGTCAGAAAGTCTTATCGTTGTTACTGCAATCTGGCCGAGCAACTAAAGCCTATACACTGCTTGACGAAATGCGTAAAATTCACGCTGGCTCCGCGCCACCGACTGTCTATCGTGCACTTGATTTTTTGCAGTCTGTTGGATTAGTACACCGAATTGAGTCGATTAACGCATTCACAGTATGTCATAATTTGACGCACTGCCGACAAGGAATTTTAATTGTTTGTCAATTTTGCGCCGCAGTTGCAGAAATCGATGCGCGAGGCATTCATCACGCGCTAGTAACTAAAATTGAATCGACTGGCTTTACACTTATCCGCGATGAACTTGAGCTCAAGGGATTATGTTCAGAATGTACAGCAAAATCCATGTAGTATATGGCGGCCTAAGACCAAAGAGTAGGCCAGAAACTCTTAGTTTTTAAAAAAATTAGTAAGAAAATACGAGTGTATAGTCTTTTTATTCTTTAAAAAATTGCGCATATCAATGCCAAATCCTAATTACTGGTACTACATAAAGACATGTTTAAGAAAACAGCTAGATATATATCCACTATTTGCACGCTTGATTTATATAAATATAAGCTACAGAGCTTTGGAATAATACTATATTGATAAGGAAATAGTGGTATCATCAACATGATAATTGTTTATACATATAATTCGAGAAATTTATAGGGTGTACTAATATCATTAGTAGAAGTATTTGCTAGAGCAAACTATCCTGGTTTAACTAAAAAATAGATATAACTTAACTAACAGCATAGTTTTATATCAGGTAAGTCTAGCAATAATAGCTTATTGCTTGCTAAGTGCTACTAGATGCACATATGACATGCACTATATAGTAAGCTACACATAGTAGAATTAAATGATTTATATCCCTTATATTCGCCCAACCATAATAGATAAATACTAGAAAAACTATCTGGTATTTAATATTATTAATCTAATATAGTGCAGTCATTATTATTACTATTTAGGTGATGCGCATCATTATGCGTATATTAATATTTAAACGCTTCGCAGAAAGAAGCTTATTTCATGAATCAACTAAACTGCACTTCTGTAAGAATAGATGAGTTAAATCAGCATATATCTAGTGTAATTTTGCCAGTATGGTCTACTCGTGGCTTTAATGATGCATTAGGCTTACCATATGATAGAATTTCGGCGCCTGGGCAGCCTATCTTGCCGACCACGCGCTATCGCGCTATGGCATGTGTGCGTCAGCTTTACGTATTTAGCGTAGCTGGCTGGCATAATCATGCAGATCGTTTATTCGAATCACTACGCACCCGGTTTTTGGATACAACATATGGTGGTTGGAACTATAGTATTGATGCACAAGGCGCACCGAAAGAGACTAAAAAAGATTTATACACGCATGCGTTTATCGTATTTGGTTGCGCTGAATATTTTAGACATCGAGGTACTCGAGATGCACTTGATCTGCTTGAATCAACTCTCCATGTAATCGAAACACGATTTACAACGCATACCGGCCTTTATAACGCAGTTCTGTCTAGAGACTTTCGAACAGTTATTGATGGTCCACGGCAGAACCCAATTATGCACTTGTCTGAAGCCTACTTATCTGCTTGCGACGCACGCCATGATACTTGGTTTTTTGATACGTTACGGTCTATCGCAGAACAAATAATTACGAAATTTGTACATCGCCCAACTGGATGCATTACAGAGCTGCCCATTGGCTATAGCCCCCTACGCATCGAACCTGGACATCAGTTTGAATGGTTTTATCTTACAGCTAACAAGCCAGATATTTTTAGACATAGTGACTTATCTACATGGCTTAACTCGGCTTATATGTTTTCGCTCCGTTATGGTGTTTCGCCTTATACTGGAGGTGTATGTACTGCGTTAAATGAATACGGCCATATAATTGATTCAAATGAACGGTTATGGGCGCAAACAGAATTTTGCCGTGCTCTTACTATATCGAAAACACCGAATTTTGTATGCAAGATATATAATTCGCATATATCCATTAAGATTCAACTTAGCCGTTTTAAAAAGCGTTTTTTGCGGGACTATGGTTGGGTAGAGTCTATTACGAAAGATAGCGCTATAGTACGTATCGATATGCCATCAACAACACCTTATCATATAGTAACTATGTATAGTGCGCTTATTACAGCGTATCAAAAAATATAGTATATTTATTTATTTAGGGTAGAGAGTTAATATTTTAAATATTAATTACTTATAAATAAGTACTAAATTAAAAATTTATACTTTTCTTAGGAAAAAACTATAATAATTAATACGTTTATTATTTTAATATAGTCGCCCTTCGTAGGCTTACACTATATTTGACTCTTTAATATAAGCATCACTAAATTCTAAAAGAATTACGGCTTAGCCGTATAACATATACAAACTAATAAAATATAGATAGCACTCAAAATTAATATTTATGTTAATTAACAGGAATAATTAGTCCATCATTAAGTAATTTATAACTAGTAAAAAATTTTAGTTGTACCATATAAATTTGTATTTATAGTAGCGTATATTTATCTATTCTCTTAAGAAATAGGATATTTTATAGAAAATTTATTAAACTACTGATAAGTATCAGTACTCCACAAAATCTTCTTCCTTAAAATACCGATCTAATTATATCTAGACCTGTGCTATAAAATAGCACAGGAATTGCTCGCCTACCCCCGAGGCTATAAGTTTATGCGCATAA